>JAXJUX010000110.1:0-3528 GCA_036308845.1 Ruminococcus sp. | reverse complement strand
TAGGAGGACAATATGAAAAAAACGATTACATTTCTGTTTTCTCTACTCATGGTATTGTTGTTTGCTGCTTGCGGTAGTCAGACAACCACAGAGGAAAGCAAGGTGGAGGACGAGGCGAAAATCGAGCAGACAGAAGCTTCAGAGACCGTAGAAACAAAAAATACGATGCGTTATTCGACGGCAGCTATGGAAAAAATTGATTCGTTGGGTAAAACAATAGAAAATGAACAGATCGTATTGTTAAAAGCTGGTTCTTTGGAAAATATGGATTTCGTATGGTATAGGGTATATATATACGAAAATGGCATCAATCTGAGAGAAGAGAATTACTATTTTGTTGTTGAAGGGGCTACAGAAGACTTGCTTTCGATAGCCGCAACATGGGATGAAAATGGTAGTTTTACTACGAGTGACGATAAGAGTCTTACGATTTACGAAGAAGAAGGCTGGTTAGTCACAACAAAAGAATCAACTGCTTTCACTTGGTCAGGAAATCCGTGGCAACAAGACTATGATTATCTGAAGGAAAATCCAGATATTGGAAAAATTATCGAATAAATGTAGGAAAGACTATGAAGTTAGAAAAAACTTGGGACATTTTTGATAGTATGTATTATGGTATTTTACAAAAGAAGCGGAAGGAGAAAAATAGAATGATAAATGTGCTCATGATCTGCCATGGGAATATTTGTAGAAGCCCTATGGCCGAGTTCGTATTAAAAGACATCGTAAAAAAACGTCACTTAGACTCGCAGTTTCACATCGAATCTGCGGCAACCAGTTACGAAGAAATCGGGAATCCTGTCTATCCGCCAGCGCGCAGAGAACTTGCCAAACACGGCATTAGCTGTGAGGGAAAGCAGGCAAGAAAATTGGTAAAACGCGATTTCCAGGAGTTCGATTATCTGATTGCCATGGAAGAATATAATTTGAGAAATATTCGCAGGGAATTTGGACAGGAGCTTGCCGGACAAGTAAAATTACTTCTGGATTATACCGATGAACCGGGCGATATTGATGATCCATGGTATACCGGTAATTTCACAAAGACGTATGAGGAGATTGTGAAAGGCTGCCAGGGATTTCTGGATTATTTAATGAAATAAAAAAAGTTGGGGAAAGAAGACGGAGAGGGTAACATTATGAGAAAACTTAAATATGGAATTATCGGTTGTGGTGCTTTTGGGGAACAGCACATCGTCGGTATGCAGCGTTTGCAGAATGTAGAATTGCTTGCCATTTGTGATACAAATATGGAACGCTGCCAGGCATTGGCTGAAAAATATAATATTACATACGCTTATCAGGATTATAAGGAATTACTGCAAAATGAGGAAATAGAAGCTGTGACAATCGTTACGCCGGATCAAACGCATGCGAAAATCAGTGTTGCGGCTATGGAAGCAGGTAAACATGTACTCTGTGAAAAACCAATGGCTCTGGAAATAGACGAGTGCTGTGAAATGATAAATGTTGCTGACAAAACAGGGAAAAAATTGATGATTGGGCAGATTTGCAGATTTACGCCGGGATTTATGGAGGCAAAACGTCTGGTGGAAGCCGGTGCGATTGGAGACTTGTTTTTTGTAGAATCCGAATATGCGCATGATTATTCCTATATGAAAGGCCCAGATAACTGGAGAATCAAACCAGAGAGACATCCAATTATTGGCGGTGCTTGCCATGCGATTGATTTGCTTCGTTGGATTGCGGGTGATCCGCAGGAGACAACTGCTTACAGCAATCACAAAATGCTGCCAGGATGGCCGGTAGATGATTGTACCATTGCTATTTTCAAATTCCCAAACAACGTGCTTGGAAAGGTATTTTGTTCGATTGGATGTAAAAGAGAATATACCATGCGTACCGTATTGTATGGAACAAAAGGAACTATTACGGTAAATAATACAGATCCATATATTTATATCAACAGAACCCAGATATCAGAAGGTGTCCAGGCTCTGGATGGTATTTTGGGCGGAGAAGAACATGAGCATGTGCTCAGAAAAAATATTGCGATCAACAACCATAATGTGCAAAATGAGAGTGAACAGTTTTGTCATGCGGTACTCAATGACCTTCCTGTTCCTACTGATGGAAGGGAAGGCGCGAAGACAGTTGCGGTCTGTCGTGCGGTGGTTGAGTCCTGTGCAAGTGGAAATCCGGTAAAAATAGAATATAATTTCTGATTTTTCAAGAATTTCCGCGCAATTTTTTTAGATAATAAGCTATGTTTTCATTGACAAAAATTAGCATTATTGGTAGAATAAGTTCCATACCTGTTTTACACATTACTAAGTTGAAGTGAAAGTGAGGTGCGCAATATGAAAAAGAGAATTTTATCCATTTTAGTAGACAATACAGCCGGTGTTTTAAGTCGTGTGTCTGGACTTTTCAGCCGTCGTGATTATAATATTGACAGCGTGTCTGTAGGTGTGACAGCAGATCCTAAGTATTCTCGTATGACAGTTGTTTGCAGCGGCGACGATCAGGTGTTAGATCAGATTACCAAACAGCTGAATAAGTTGGTGGATGTTCGTCATATCAAGATTCTTGAAGCTAATAACAGTGTTATTCGTGAATTGGTTTTAGTAAAGGTTCGTGTATCCAGAGCCAATCGTCAGGACGTTATTACCATCGCCGATATCTTCAGAGCGAAAGTTATTGACGTTGCTGCTGATTCCATGATTCTGGAAATCACAGGAACACAGTCCAAAGTTGATGCATGTCTGGAACTGCTCAGCGATGGCAATGAAATTTTGGAACTTGCAAGAACTGGTGTTACAGGTCTTACAAGAGGTTCTGATTACGTATTATTCCTGTAATCAGAAAGTAAGGGCGATAGCATAGCCCATGAAGTGAAATGCTAGAGGAGTAACCCCTAACAATAAATACATAACTCAGGAGGAGTAGTTAACATGGAAAACAGAATTTTTTATCAGGAAGACTGTAATTTATCTTTATTGGAAGGAAAAACAATCGCTGTCATTGGTTACGGAAGCCAGGGACATGCTCATGCATTGAATGCAAAAGAATCCGGATGTAACGTAATTATCGGTCTTTATGAAGGATCCAAATCTTGGGCAAGAGCAGAAGCTCAGGGATTTGAAGTATATACAGCAGCAGAAGCAGCTAAAAGAGCTGACGTTATCATGATTCTGATCAACGACGAATTACAGGCTGATATGTACAAAAAAGACATCGAACCAAACCTGGAAGAAGGAAACATGCTGATGTTCGCTCATGGTTTCAACGTACATTTCGGATGCATCAACCCACCAAAATTCGTTGACGTTACAATGATCGCTCCAAAAGGACCTGGACATACAGTAAGAAGTGAATATCAGGCAGGAAAAGGTGTTCCTTGTCTGGTTGCTGTACATCAGGATGCTACAGGAAAGGCATTGGAAAAAGCGTTGGCTTACGCTCAGGCTATTGGTGGAGCAAGAGCCGGTGTATTGGAAACAGACTTCAGAACAGAAACAGAAACAGACCTTTTTGGAGAACAGGCTGTATTATGTGGCGGTG
>JAXJUX010000109.1:0-1776 GCA_036308845.1 Ruminococcus sp. | reverse complement strand
TATCACAATGATCCGTTGGGATTTCTACGTTCATTTTACAAATCTTAGCAACTTTTTATGTATCGGAGTGATGCTTGCATCCCTGATTCAGACAATTAAAAAAACAGAAGATACTTTTGTTACCACAGCACCGCTTTTAAAATTTATCGGGATGCTTGGAATTCTTTTAACATTCCTTGTGTTTAATATTTTACTTGCAGGTGCAGCAGACAGAGATCCACAGCTGAACTGGAGAATCGGCAGCCTTTGCTTCCATGTGGTTCTTCCAATCATGTACATCGCAGACTGGTTCCTGTTTTATGAAAGAAGAAATACAAAGTGGTATTATCCAATTGCATCCATCGCATTTCCACTTGTTTATATCATCTTCATTTTTACTCAGGCAGCAATCATGAAATTTGATACTTCGATTCTGATTCCTGGTACAAAAACGCCTCTGATTTATCCATACTTTTTTGTAAATCTTGAGACACAGGGTGTAGCAGGTGTTGCAAAATGGATCGTGATCTTACTGGCAGCATTTGTTTCAGTTGGATTTATATTCTTTGGGATTGATAAATTTGGAAAAAAGAAGTAACATTGGATTATTCAAATGTTATAGGAGTACAACATGAAACATAAAATTCGTTTTACAACTACGCAGTTGATCATGCTTAGTTTCTTAGGAGCGATTTTTGTTGGAAGTGTATTATTAACCCTTCCGATTAGTGCCGCAAGGGAGAGAGTTCCTTATATTGATGCATTGTTTACTGCAACCACTTCGATTTGTGTAACAGGACTTGTTACAGTATCAACGGCATCCGCTTGGAGCGTTTTTGGTCAATTTGTAATCATGGTTTTGATCCAGATTGGCGGGCTGGGGATTATTACCATTATTTCAGCTATCATGGTCATTTTAAATAAAAAGATGGGCATGAAAGACCGTATCTTGCTGCAGGATACATTTAACTTAAATTCCTTGTTTGGAATTGTACGTTTCTTAAGAAATGTAATTCTTGGTACGCTGGTTGTAGAAGGTGTTGGCGCACTTCTTTACATGACTGTATTTGTACCGGAGTTTGGAGCCAAAGGAATCTGGTATTCGATTTTTAACTCTGTTTCAGCATTTTGCAATGCGGGGATGGATATCATCGGAGAAAACAGTTTGTGTAATTACAATGTGAATCCAATCATTAATACAGTAACCTGTCTTTTGATCATTCTTGGAGGGGTTGGTTACATTGTTTGGTGGGATGTGATTCGTGTTTCAAAAAACATTCCGAAAAAGAAATTAAAAGCTTTTTCAGGTTTAACTCTTCATAGCAAAATTGCGTTATGGACTACCGGGATTTTAATTTTCGGAGGAATGCTTCTGATTCTCCTATTTGAGTATCACAATCCGGAAACCATTGGAAATTATAATCTGTTTGATAAAATGCAGATGTCCCTTTTCCAGTCTGTGACAACGAGAACAGCCGGATTTATCACCATTCCACAGGATAAACTTACCAATCCATCGGCTTTGATCTCTATACTTTTGATGTTCCTTGGAGGTTCACCGGTAGGGACAGCCGGCGGTGTAAAAACTGTTACCATTGCAGTACTGCTTTGTTCTGCCTATGCGACAATTACAAATAGAGATGAGGTTGAACTGTTTCATAGAACCATTTCTCAAGAGGCAGTAAGAAAATCTGTGGCGGTAGTAGCTACTTCATTCTGCATTTGCCTTACATCAACCCTTCTTTTATCGGCAGTATGCAATGCAGATATGTTAGACATTATTTATGAAACTGTCAG
>JAXJUX010000108.1:0-2695 GCA_036308845.1 Ruminococcus sp. | reverse complement strand
TTTGTAAAGTACGCGATTCAATCCGTCTGCACGGAATTTTTCTTTGATCGCAATCTTGTTTTCCTGCTGCCAGCGGAAACTGTCAAACGTAAACTGTTCTTCCAACACTTTTTTGATCTCTGCCGCAGACATTTTCTGAATATCTTCCGGTGACAGAATATATTTGACATCCGCAGTCACCTTCATTTTTCGAAGCTGCAACTCATTGTACAGCGGATTTCTCAAAAATGCTCCGTGGGTATGAATCATAACCACCGGAACTTTCAAAAGTTTCACACATTTGGACAAACTATCCGGCAGAATCATGCCCGTGCCGTCAAAACTGTAGCAAGCCTCTGGATACATAATAATAGAACTTTTCAGTTTTTTTACTACGTGAACCATATCCTGCACAAGCACCATGTCCGTGATATATTTGGTCGTGGAAATACAGCCAAGAATACGCATCAGCCAGCTTTTTCCAATCAGTGCATCTTTTGTACATACAATGGCATATGGACGGTCACCAAACACTTTTCCCGCAATCTCCATGTCCGAAAAACAGGAATGATTCATCAAAATCAAGCATGGTTCGTCTTTTCCCAACTTTTCCATGCCAATTTTATTGACTTCAAATCCCACACGCAGCAAATCGACTGTTGATAACCACTTCACCAGCCATCGCAGCGCAATCCATTGTTTTACAGGTTTCTGATGGACATAAGGCTTTGCCGCAAGAACTTCTTCATAAGTTCTTGTTTTCATTTTTACTTTCATTTTTCCCCCGCTCCGGAACCGCTCATAGCGTTCCTGTGTTTTGTGGTAATCGTACCCCAGCCAACAGTTCTTCTGTTTCCGACAGCATTTCTTAACCACTCAAAAATTATCTGTCTACAATCTCCTGTGACATCAGCATACAATCACTTGCTTTCTGTCTATTATATCAGCTAACTGTTATAGCTGGCAATCCCTTCTATATCTCAATATTACTTGCATCATGCAAATGCAGTCTAGTATAAAGGAAAACATGATCGCCTTCATACAAAAACATTTTTCCATTTGGAATCAAAGATTTATTTTTTCTCTTAACCAGCACGATGATGGAATGGCGGGAAATATCCAAATCACGAATACGTACGCCTGTCCATGGATTATTTTGTCTCAATACGATTTCTTTCAATACAATATGTTCATGCTGTTCAAATGGCTCCGCACCAAGCACAACTCTGTCACCCGCAAACAATTCTACGTCTCCTCGCGGAATGATGACCTGATCTTTTCGTTTGATTACCGCCATGATAACGCCTTCCGGCAGCTGCAGCTGTGCAACCGTTTTTCCGACCCATTTATCATTTTCTTTCAAATGAATCTTGATAAAATGCATGTCTTCTTCGTATCCATATTCTGTTCGTTTTTTTATGGAAGAATACTGCTCCACGAATCCGGCGGAAATAATACCTGTCGGGATAGCAACCATACCAACACCCAAAAAGGTAATAAAGATTCCAAATACTTTCCCCAACTCCGTGACAGGATAAATATCTCCATATCCTACCGTCAAAAGCGTCGATGCCACCCACCAAAGACCTGAAAAGGCATTGGTAAATACATCTGGCTGGGCCTCATGTTCCAGACTATACATACACAAACTTGCCGCAATCATCAAAATCACAATGATGAAAACGGAAGAAACCAACTGCTGACGTTTTCCGTTGATAACATCCCCAATGACGCTCAACGAATCGTGATACGCATTGATTCGAAACAGTCGGAAAATACGAACGATTCGTATCATACGGAATGCAACCGTTCCTGTTGGAAAGAAAATCGGCAGATAGTACGGCAAAAAGGATAACAAATCCACAAGACCAGTAAAAGAACATACATATTTTAGGATTGCTTCCCGTTCCGATACTTCCTGGTGAAGATATTTTGCTGTCCATATGCGCAATGCATAGTCTATCGCAAAAAATAAAACCGTAATTCTTTCTATCCAGACCAAGCCGGCACCAAATCTTGCCCGTATATCTGAAAACGTATATAAAATACTAACCATCAGATTCAATACAATCGAGAATGCATTCACCAAATCATACGCTCTGCTTGGGTAGTCAAAATCAGAACCCACCTCAATGATTTCCAGCACTCTCTTTCGTCTTCTCATCCATTTCTTTTCCATTGTGAAATCCCCTCATACAAGCATAATATTGCTACTATTTTATTATATATTTCAGATTTTTCCTAGTATATTTTACTGTTATATCCAGAAATATGAAGGAAGAAACTCATAAATGAACTCTTTTCGTCCAAACATTGGGATGAAATATCAGTTTTTCCTTTATTTTCATCTAATGAACTGATAATACATGCCAAACCATGGTATAATGAAAGCTAGCAAGTGGAAGCAGGAGGTAGCACACATGGATTTTATACAACTTATGAACAGTCCGGAATATGATTTTCTTCGAACCAATGAACGCCTCGGCAAGCGAATCATTCTTCTGGGTCTTGGCGGCAGCCATGCATACGGCACACATAATGCCAACAGCGATATTGATTTTCGCGGCATCACGTTACATATGCCTTCTGATCTGCTGGGACTGACATCTTTTGAACAATATGAAGATACAAATACGGACACCGTTATCTATTCATTTAACAAAATCGTCAAATTATTCCTGGAATGTAATCCAAATACCTGCGAAATGCTCGGGCT
>JAXJUX010000107.1:0-16139 GCA_036308845.1 Ruminococcus sp. | reverse complement strand
TATGTGGGCGTAGCTCAGCTGGATAGAGCGTTTGGCTACGGACCAAAAGGTCGGGAGTTCGAATCTTCTCGCCCACGTTGAAAAAAGTACTTCTTTACAGAAGTACTTTTTTTATGCACTGAAATCAAAATATAATGATATAAAGTTACACGATTCGGAAATGATAGTTATATTGAATTCGTATCCTTGGTAATACAGGAAGGACAAAAATGAAGATAATAAAAACCTCAATGATGAAAATATATCTTATTAAATTATGGGTTCGCATTGCAATTTTCTTATTTGCATTTATTAATTACCTATTTTATAAGGATTATTTTGTTGACTTTTTGACTGCACCAATCGTGATGAAAATAGCACCGCTGCATATACTTTGGCTTATTTTTCAGGTAATGTTGGTGTGGTTGATCTTTAATAGTATTTTCGGTGTTTTATATCTGTTCGGAATTATGGATGAAGCGGATTTGATCATGTTGACCATATTTTATTTTTTATGTGATTATATTTGTATTTTGTTTTACTGTCCGTTTCAGTCTGTGATTATGAAGAATAAATGTTGTATCAATTGCAGAATTTATGATTGGGGGCATTTTATGATGTTTACCCCTATGTTATTTATTCGTGATTTCTTTAGTTGGAGCTTATTCTTTACTTCGTGTATTGTGTTGATTCATTGGGAAATTACGTATACGAGACACCCGGAACGGTTCTGGGAGGGCTCTAATAAAAAATTGCAGTGTAAAAATTGCAATGATAAAACATGTCAAATAAAAAAAGGTTTGAGAAAAAAATTTGTAAAGTGATTTGGTTAATTATCATAGATTAGATCATGGTGGTAGTGTCTTTGCTTATAAGAAGTAAAGGAACTATTTTTTATAGTTTAAAATGTTGTCCGGAAGTAGTTTACTAGACTAGAATACAAAAAAAGCATCTACTTATGTAGATGCTTTCCAGCGTGCGTTAGAAGATTCGAACTCCCGACCTTTTGGTCCGTAGCCAAACGCTCTATCCAGCTGAGCTAAACGCACATTTTGTGAAGTGATTTTCATCAGTCCCTCACAACAAAAATAATTATATATTACGATGCAGAAAATGTCAACTCATTTTTTTGAATTTTTCAAAAAATTTAAAAAGATAGGTTGCTTCCTGCGCGGAATTTGTTGAAAAGATGTTAGGACTGTGATAATGTATGTAACAGATGTATTTTGTGGACGGAGGAAATTGAGATGAGAGCAAGTGGCGTATTGCTTCCGATTACATCCCTGCCATCTAAGTATGGGATTGGATGTTTTTCGAAAGAAGCGTTTGAATTTATCGATGGTTTGGTAGAGGCTGGTCAGTCGAGATGGCAGGTATTGCCTTTAGGACCGACTGGCTATGGAGATTCACCTTATCAGCCTTTTTCAACTTTTGCAGGAAATCCATATTTTGTAGATTTGGAAACTTTGATTGAAGAAGGTCTTTTGAAGAAAGAAGAATGTAAAGAGAAGCATTGGGGCGGCAGTGATCGCTATGTAGATTACAGTTCTGTATACAATGCGCGTTATGATGTGTTACGATTGGCGTTTGGAAGATTTGTGCCAGATGCAGCATATGAAGAATTTTGTGAGCAGGAAAAGAACTGGTTGGATGATTACTGTTTGTTTATGGCTTTGAAGAATAGTCAGAATGGTGCTTTGTGGACAACCTGGGATGAAAAACTGCGTACACGCGATGAAGAAGCATTAGATGCGAAACGAGAAGAATTGGAAAATGAAATTTTGTTTTTCCGTTTTATTCAGTTCAAATTTGATCAACAGTGGAAGAAAGTAAAAGCGTATGCGAATAAAAATGGAATTAAGATTATTGGTGATCTGCCAATTTATGTATCTTTAGACAGCGCGGATGCATGGGCAAATCCACAGTTATTCCAGATGGATGAAGAAAATTTGCCATCAGCAGTAGCTGGTTGCCCACCAGATGCTTTTTCTGAAACTGGCCAGTTGTGGGGAAATCCATTGTATGATTGGGATTACCATAAAAAGACAGGATATGCATGGTGGATCGCACGTATGAAGCGTAGTTTGGAAATGTATGATACCGTACGCATTGATCATTTCAGAGGATTTGCTGCATATTATTCGATTCCAGCAGGGGATACGACTGCTATGGGAGGACATTGGGAAAAAGGTCCTGGCATTGATTTGTTTGATGCAATCAAAGAAGCTTTGGGCGAGATAGATGTGATTGCAGAAGATTTGGGGACACTGGATCAGCCAGTATTCGATTTGTTGGATGCTACAGGATATCCAGGTATGAAAGTATTGCAGTTTGCTTTTGATTCTGGAAGTTCCAATATGTATTTGCCACATAATTATAAAAAAAATTGCGTCGTTTACACAGGAACGCATGATAACACGACAACAAAGCGCTGGTATTATGAGTTGTCTACCGCAACAAGAAATTATACGAAAGCATATTTGAATAATTATAACCGCCCTTGGGAAGAAATTTCATGGGATTTCATTCGTGCGGCAATTGCCAGTGTAGCGGATTTGTCTGTGATTCCAATGCCGGATTTGCTTTCATGTGGAAGTGAAGGACGAATTAATCATCCTTCCACCACGGGGAATAACTGGAAATGGAGAATGTTAGATGGAGAATTTACCGAGGAAATCAAAGAACGTCTTCATATGCTGACAGAAACATTTGATCGTTTGCCAATCAAAGTAGATGAAATTAAGAACGCAGAGAAATAAAGCAGTATCTTTGAAGGAGGAACGGTATTGAAAAATCCAGAGTATTCATATGGTATGCGAACGATTGCAGGTGCGTATCTTGTATATTTGGCATATCAGATTTGTGGAGGGTATTTTTCCGGTGAATCAGACGGGATTCATTTTTTGATCATTGGACTCGTTTTTGGTGTGGCAGGAATTGTTTGTGTGATCAATGGAATTCGATATTTTGTATTCGGAAAAATGAATAAAAACGACAAAGGAAATGACAGATTTTCTTTGGAAAATGAAGAAAAAGACGAAGAAGAAAAATAGAAGAAACCGTGCATAAGATAAGTCTTATGTGCGGTTTCTTCTATTTGAATTACTGGATATATATAATTGTGCAAGGGAAACAGCTACAAGAACACCAATGCTGTCAATGAGTACGTCTTTAATAGAACCTGAACGATTATTTACAAAAGTTTGATGAAATTCATCAATGCAGGCATAACTAATGCAAATACATATTACCAGAGCAATCCGTTGCATGTTTTTTAATTGATATAAGGTAAAAGGGATAAACAGAGATATTGCCAAAAGGGCGTACTCTGTCATATGGGCGATTTTTCGCACGGGTCCATCAATAATTTCAGCAAGGTGATCGATTTCTTCCTGGGGCAAATCGGTTTGAAATATAAAATTGCCAACTTCAATAATTTTTTGACTGACAGAAAGACTAAGCTGTCCTGAGTCTTCACCAGTTTGTCCAGAGAATGAACCGATGGAACACATAATAAACAGAGCTGGTAAAAATGACAGTGGCTTTAATAGAGATTTTTTCTTGAATAGCATAATTACTCCGAGATTCATTTTTTGAAAATAATGTATCATGTTTTGCATGATGTGTCAAAAGGATGAAAATGAAAAGTGATGAGAATTAGGCGTTGAATTCAAATACTGGCTATATTATAATAAAAATAATAGGGGATTTTGCCCTAACGGTTAAAATTTGAAGAATGATATATAATTTTAATAGAAAATCAGCAACAAGGAGGAAGTTATGAGTTACGCAGATCAGGTTTTTATTAAGATGTGTCAGGATATCATTGACAACGGTTTGAGTACAGAAGGTGAAAAAGTGCGTCCTACCTGGGAAGATACTGGGGAAAAGGCATATACAATTAAGAGATTTGGTGTGGTGAATCGTTATGATTTGTCCAAAGAATTTCCGGCTATTACATTGAGAAGAACAGGTATTAAAGCTGCTTTCGATGAAATCTTATGGATTTGGCAGCAGAAATCAAACAATATCAAAGATTTGCACAGCCATATCTGGGATAGCTGGGCAGATGAAAATGGTTCGATTGGTAAAGCTTATGGGTATCAGATGAGTGTAAAACATCAGTACAAAGAAGGTATGATGGATCAGGTAGACCGTGTGTTATATGATTTGAAACACAATCCTTACAGTCGCCGTATTATGACAAATATTTATGTGCATCAGGATTTGCATGAAATGAATCTGTATCCTTGTGCATATTCTATGACGTTCAATGTTACCAAGGAAAAAGGCAGTGATAAATTGACTTTGAATGCTGTTTTGAATCAGCGTTCTCAGGATGTTTTGGCAGCAAATAACTGGAATGTATGCCAGTATTCGTTGCTTTTGATGATGTTTGCACAAGTTTGTGATATGAAATCTGGGGAACTTTTGCATGTAATCGCGGATGCGCATATTTATGATAGACATATTCCATTGGTGAAAGAGTTGATCACTCGTCCGACCTACGATGCACCAATTGTTAAATTGAATCCGGACGTTAAGAATTTTTATGATTTTACAGTAGATGATCTGATCGTTGAAAATTATAAGACAGGTCCACAGATTAAAAATATTCCAATCGCAGTATAAGGAGGCAAAAATGAACGTAATAGTTGCAGTAGACCAGAAATGGGGAATTGGTAAAAATAATAAATTATTGGTAAGCATTCCATCCGATATGAAATTTTTCCGTCAGGAAACTTCAGGAAAAGTAGTCGTAATGGGAAGAAAAACGCTGGAAAGTTTTCCAAATGGAATGCCATTGAAAAACAGAACGAACATTGTATTGACAACTGATAAAAATTATAATGCAAAAGGAGCGATTATCGTTCATGATATTCCGGAATTGCTGGAAGAATTAAAAAAATATGATGACGATCAGATTTATGTAATCGGAGGCGGAAAAGTTTACGAAGAAATGCTTCCATATTGTGATGTGGCTCATATTACAAAGATTGAACATGTATATGATGCAGACACACATTTCCCAAATCTGGACGAAATGGATGACTGGAAAGTTGTTGGAAGCAGCGATGAACAGACCTATTTTGATCTGGAATACGCTTTTGTGAGATATGAAAGAGTAAAATAACAGGATGTAAACGATTACTCCAAAATGGAGGTAAGTATGGACAACAAAGATTGGCAGAAAATGGGAACAGAATTCTGGAATGTGGTGCAGGATGCGATTAATTCAGGGGATTACAGTGATTTGAGCCAGCATGTAAAAGAGACCATTACAGATACCGTGGAAGGTGTTACCAGGGAAGTAAGCCGTGGCTTAAAAGAAGGATTGGGAAATACGCAGAAAAACAATACTTCTAATGCCGGATTTAAAAACGGATATTCTCAGAGTCAGTGGAAATGGAGCAATCCGGGTACGACCAGATATTCGTCTCAATCCTCGCATTCTTCGCAGAGGAACCAAAATATACAGCAGCAAAGAGCAGAGCAGAAGCAGCTGCCGGCTCGCTATATAAAGAATCCTCCGGGATTTGTGTCCGGAGTTGTCATGGCAGCAATTGGGTATCCGATTGGCGGCGGGGCGCTGATTGGTGCTTTGGTGCTTATGCTTTTTGGCTCACTTAGAAGAGTGGGAATTATCATTGCTATTCCTTCCCTCGTATTGCTGGCGATGGCGATCATTGGAACGAAAAAATTTTCTTTTGTCAGTAGATTTAAAAAATATGTACGCATTATTGGAAACAGAGAATATTGTACGATGGATGAACTGATTTCCAAAACTGGAAAGACAAAAGATAAAATCCTCAAAGATTTGAAAAAAATGATCAATAAAAATATGTTTCTTCACGGACATATTGATGCGAAAGAGACCTGTCTGATCGTGACAGATCGCATGTACAAGCAGTATCAGTTGACAGAACAGCAGGCGCAGATTCGTGCAGAGGAACAGAGATTGCTTGAGCAGCAGCATGCGCAGCTCCCGGAAGACTGCAGAAAGATATTGGAAGAAGGAAAGGAAGATATTTCCTTTATTCATTATTGTAATGATGAATTGCCTGGGGAAGTGATTTCTCAAAAGCTGGACAGATTGGAACTGATCATTACCAGAATCTTCAAAGAAGTCGAGAAAAAACCGGAACTGGCCGGCGATTTGCGAAGATTCATGAATTATTATCTTCCAACAACGAGAAAGTTATTACAGGCATACTGTGACGTAGAAAAGGAACCAATTATCAGTGAAGATATGGCGAAGACAAAAGCGGAGATTGAGGCTACGATCGATACGATTAATCAGGCATTTGAAAATCTGTTGAACAGTTTCTTTGCGGATAAGGCTTTGGATATTTCCTCTGATATTTCGGTATTGAATACGATGTTTGCACAGGAAGGTTTGACGAAAAAAGATTTTTCATAAAGATGTTTGCAGAAATTATAAATGGAATTGCGGTAAGGAGGAGGAACTATGAGTAACGAATGGAAAGAAGATACAATGACACCAACACTGGTATTTGGTGAGGTGCCTGAAAAAGAAGAAATTGTTGAAGTAAAAAAAGAAGAACCTGCATTTGATGACAGTATGCTTTCAGTAGCTGAGAAAAAAATGGTAGAAGATTTCTCAAAACAGATTGATCTGAACAATACGAATGCGATTTTGCAATATGGTTCTGGTACACAGAAAAAGATTGCTAATTTCTCTGAAGCTGCATTGGAAAATGTAAAAACAAAGGATTTGGGGCAGGTAGGTGATATGCTTACGGATGTGGTCAATGAATTGAGAGATTTTGATGCAGAAGAAGAAAAAGGATTTTTGTCTATTTTCAAAAAACAGGCAAATAAACTGAGTACACTGAAAGCGAAATACGAAAAAGCAGAAGTAAATGTAGAAAAAATCTGCGATGCACTGGAAACACATCAGGTACAGTTGATGAAAGACGTAGCGCTTCTGGATAAAATGTATGATCAGAATCTGGCGTATTTCAAAGAATTGACTATGTACGTGATGGCAGGAAAGAAGAAACTGGCACAGATTCGTGCGACGGAGCTGCCAGAGCTGGTAAGCAAAGCAAAAATGACAGGACTTGCGGAAGATGCGCAGGCTGCAAAAGATCTGGAAGAAAAATGTACTCGTTTTGAAAAGAAAATCCATGATCTGGAGCTTACAAGAACGATTGCCATGCAGACGGCGCCACAGATTCGTCTGGTACAGAACAGTGATACGATGATGATTGAAAAAATCCAGTCAACCGTAGTGAATACCATTCCATTGTGGAAAAGTCAGATGGTTCTTGCTCTCGGTGTGGAACATGCATCCCAGGCTGCAGCAGCACAGCGACAGGTAACTGATATGACTAACCAGTTATTGAGAAAGAATGCAGAAACATTGAAAATTGCAACTGTGGAAGCTGCTCGTGAGTCTGAACGTGGTATTGTAGATCTGGAAACCTTGCAGAATACAAATGCGGCATTGATTTCTACATTGGATGAAGTGATGCAGATTCAGACAGAAGGAAAGGCAAAACGCCGTGCAGCAGAAGCGGAACTGCAGAAAATGGAAAACGAACTGAAAAACAAATTGTTGGAAATCAGATAAAGGGGTTCGAAATATGTATCGTAATCATACAAAAGTAGTAAAAATTGGAGACAGAGTCATCGGCGGAGGCAATCCGATTTTGATTCAGTCTATGACAAATACAAAAACAGAAGATGTAGAAGCAACCGTTGCACAGATTCTTGCACTGGAAAAAGCAGGATGTGAAATTATTCGTTGTGCAGTTCCTACGATGGAAGCTGCAAAGGCATTGGCAGAGATTAAAAAACAGATTCATATTCCATTGGTTGCAGATATTCATTTTGACTATAAACTGGCAATTGCCGCTATGGAAAATGGTGCGGATAAGATTCGTATCAATCCGGGAAATATTGGTTCTCTGGACCGTATTCAGGCTGTTGTTGATGTGGCAAAAGAAAGAAATATTCCGATTCGTGTTGGTGTAAACAGCGGCTCTCTGGAAAAAGAACTGGTGGAAAAATACCATGGCGTAACAGCGGAAGGTCTGGTAGAAAGTGCACTGGACAAGGTTCGCATCATCGAAGAAATGGGTTATGACAATCTGGTGATCAGCATCAAATCTTCTGATGTTATGATGTGTGCAAAAGCACATGAATTGATTGCAGAAAAGACTGATTATCCGCTGCATGTAGGTATTACAGAGGCAGGAACTCTGTTTTCCGGTAATATCAAGTCTGCTGTTGGATTGGGAATCATTCTGTATCAGGGGATCGGGGATACCATTCGTGTTTCCTTGACAGGAGATCCTTTGGAAGAAATCAAATCTGCAAAACGTGTACTGAAAACACTGGGACTTCGTCAGGGCGGCATTGAAGTTGTATCCTGCCCGACTTGTGGAAGAACACAGATTGATTTGATCGGTCTGGCAAATAAAGTAGAAAATATGGTGCAGGACATCCCACTGGATATTAAAGTTGCAGTTATGGGATGCGTGGTAAATGGACCTGGTGAAGCAAAAGAAGCGGATATCGGAATTGCCGGTGGAAAAGGCGTAGGTCTTTTGATCAAAAAAGGTGAAATTGTAAAGAAAGTGCCGGAAGATCAGCTTCTGGATGTGTTGAGAGAAGAATTACTTCACTGGAATAAATAAGAACGGGGATAGTGAATGAAAGAAAAAGAATTTCTGGATGTATTTCCACAGCTTCAAGTGGAAGCGCAACTGGAACAATTGCTGCAGACAGTGAAAGTCATGAAGGTGGCGATTAATTCGCGAAAAGATATGCTTCGTGTCTATATCATCAGCAGTCAATGGATTCATAAAAAATATATTTATTATCTGGAACATCAGATTAAAGATCAGTTTTTTGCCGATGCAAAGCTGCAGGTCAAGATCATTGAAAAGTTTCAGCTTTCCCGTCAGTATACGCCGGAAAATTTTCTGGAAGTATACAAAGACAGTATTCTGTTGGAATTAAAAAACTACAGTATGCTGGAATATAATATGTTTGCTACCGCCAAGACAGCGTTTCCGGAAACGGAAACGCTGCATTTGACATTAACGGATTCTATGATTGCGAAGGAAAAAGAACCGGAATTGATTCGTGTTTTGGAAAAAATCTTTTGTGAGCGATGTGGTTTTAATCTGAAGATTCAGACTGAATATCAAAAACCAGTAGAAAGTAAGACTCGCAAAAACAGCGAATTACGAATTCTGGAAGAAGCAAAACATATTTTGTTCCAGTCAAAAATCGGGCAGAAACAGATGGGATTGAAGCCGGATGATGTGATGGTGGAAGATGAAGCTCTTTTGGGTGCTTCTGCGGATGTACCTTTCACAGAAGATCGTGTGCTGGTGGCAGCAGGTGGACCTAAGGTTTCTGTAGAAAATGGAACTACCGGGCAGGCGAAAACAGCAGACAAGAAAGCGGATGCACAAGGCGGAGATAAGAAATTCGATAAAAAATCTGACAAAAAGTTTGAGAAAAAAGAAAAAGGAAATTGGAACAACAACGGAAATGGTTGGAAAAAGGAACGTTCTGGGGATGATTTTGGTGCTCGCCCATTGAAACGTTCGGACAATCCGGATGTGATTTATGGAAAAGATTTTGAGGATGAGATTACGAATATTGATGCTGTGGAAAACTCCATGGGTGAAGTGACGATTCGTGGAAAAATCACTGCGGTGGATACCAGAGAAATCCGAAATGAAAAGACCATCTACATTTTCTTTATGACTGATTTTACGGACACGATTTCTGTGAAATTATTTTTGCGAAATGATCAGGTTCCAGAGATTAGCGGAAGTTTAAAAAAGGGTGCCTTTATCAAAGTCAAAGGGGTATCCACAATTGATAAATTTGACCATGAAGTGACGATTGGTTCCATTCAGGGAATTAAGAAAATCAAAGATTTTACTACGATGCGAATGGACAATCATCCGGAAAAAAGGGTGGAACTTCATTGCCACAGCAAAATGAGTGATATGGATGCGGTTACCGATGCCAGTGTGCTTGTAAAGCGAGCTTACAAATGGGGACATCCGGCGATTGCGATTACCGATCACGGCGTGGTGCAGGCTTTTCCTGAGGCAAACCATGCCTATGATGATATTGTTTCCGACTATCGAAAGGAATATCAGAAAGAACATCCAGAGGCAACGAAGGATGAATTGAAAAAAGTGTATCCGCCATTTAAGGTTATTTATGGGGTAGAAGCCTATCTGGTCGATGATTTGAAGGGGATTGTCAATAATAGCAGAGGGCAGGATATGGAAGGTTCCTTTGTGGTTTTTGATATTGAAACCACGGGATTCAGTCCGATTGCTAACCGTATTATTGAAATTGGTGCGGTTCGTGTGGAACAGGGCAAAATCGTGGATAGATTTTCTACATTCGTTAATCCACAGACACCGATTCCGTTTAAAATCCAGCAGTTGACCAGTATCAATGACGATATGGTTGTGGATGCGCGAACGATTGAAGAAATTTTACCGGAGTTTTTGGAGTTTTCCAAAGATGCGGTTATGGTTGCGCATAATGCCAGCTTTGACATGAGTTTTATCATGGAAAATTGCAGAAGACTGGGACTTGAGCAGGAATTTACGTATGTGGATACGGTGGCAATGGCGCGAATGCTGCTTCCAGGTTTGAATCGATTTAAGCTGGATACGGTGGCGAAAGCACTGGGGGTTCCGCTTTTGAGTCATCACCGAGCAGTGGATGATGCGGAATGTACGGCAAATATCTTTGTGAAATTTATCGAAATGTGTCAGGAACGAGACATTTATGATCTTGATCAGTTGAATGAGTCGGGAAAAGTTTCAGAAGACATGGTGAAGAAACTGCCAACGTATCATGCAATCATTTTGGCAAACAGCGAGGCTGGGCGTGTGAATCTGTACCGCCTGATTTCGGAATCTCATTTGCAGTATTATAATCGTCGGCCTCGTGTGCCGAAAAGTGCATATTTGAAGCATAACGAAGGATTGATTCTGGGCTCTGCCTGTGAAGCGGGAGAATTGTTCCAGGCGATTTTGCGAAATGAGCCGGATTCAGAGATTGCGCGAATCGTAGATTTTTATGATTATCTGGAAATCCAGCCGATTGGAAACAATGCCTTTATGCTGCGCGATGAAGACCGGGATGATATTACAACGGAAGAAGATTTGAAGAATCTGAACCGAAAGATCGTAAAACTTGGGGAACAGTTTAAAAAGCCTGTCGTTGCGACCTGTGACGTACATTTTATTGATCCGGAGGATGAGGTGTATCGACGCATTATCATGACGGGAAAAGGATTTGCGGATGCGGATGATCAGGCGCCGTTGTATTTGCGTACGACGGAAGAAATGCTGAAAGAATTTGAATATCTGGGTGCTGAGAAGGCAGAGGAAGTGGTTATTACCAATCCAAATAAGATTGCAGATATGTGTGACAGAGTATGTCCGATTCGAGCAGGGAAATTCCCTCCGGTTATTGAAAATTCTGACACCACGCTGCGAGAAATCTGTTATAACAAAGCCCATGAGATTTATGGAGAAAATCTGCCGGAAATCGTATCGGCTCGTTTGGAAAGGGAGTTGAATTCTATTATTTCCAATGGATATGCGGTTATGTATATCATTGCGCAGAAGCTGGTGTGGAAATCCAATGAAGATGGGTATCTGGTAGGATCCCGAGGCTCTGTAGGGTCTTCTCTGGCGGCTACGATGTCGGGGATTACGGAAGTAAATCCGCTGAGTCCGCATTATATTTGTCCAAAATGTCATTATTATGATTTTGATTCGCCGGAAGTCAAGAAATTTGCCGGTATGGCGGGTTGTGACATGCCGGATGCCATTTGTCCGAATTGTGGCGAACCGCTTTTGAAAGAAGGATTTGATATTCCATTTGAAACATTCCTTGGATTTAAGGGAAATAAGGAGCCGGATATCGACTTGAACTTCTCGGGAGAATATCAAAGTAAGGCGCACAAATATACCGAAGTTATTTTTGGTGCCGGACAGACCTTCCGTGCGGGAACGATTGGTACGCTGGCAGATAAGACGGCATTTGGATATGTAAAGAATTATTATGAAGAACGTGGTGTACACAAACGAAATTGTGAAATTGATCGTATTGTGCAGGGATGTACGGGAATCCGCCGTACGACTGGGCAGCATCCGGGAGGAATTATCGTACTTCCAGTTGGAGAGGATATCAACTCTTTTACCCCGGTGCAGCATCCGGCAAATGATACCACGACAGATATTGTAACGACACATTTTGATTATCACTCTATTGACGCCAACTTGCTGAAGCTGGATATTCTGGGGCACGATGATCCGACCATGATTCGTATGCTGGAAGATATTACAGGACTTCCGGCACAGAGCATTCCTTTGGATAGCCAGGAGGTTATGTCTCTGTTTAAAAATACGGATGCATTGGGAATCAAACCGGAGGATATCGGAGGTTGTAAACTGGGATGTCTGGGTGTACCGGAATTTGGTACAGACTTCGCTATGCAGATGTTGATCGATACGAAACCACAGTATTTTTCTGACCTGGTTCGTATCGCCGGACTTTCTCATGGTACAGACGTATGGCTGGGAAATGCGCAGACTTTGATTGAAGAAGGGAAGGCAACGATTTCTACTGCGATTTGTACGCGAGATGATATTATGATTTATCTGATTGGTAAAGGATTGGAAAGTGAACTTTCCTTTACCATCATGGAAAGTGTTCGTAAAGGAAAAGGGCTGAAACCGGAATGGGAAGCGGAAATGATTGCGCATGATGTTCCAGATTGGTATATCTGGTCTTGTAAGAAGATCAAGTATATGTTCCCGAAAGCCCATGCGGCGGCCTACGTTATGATGGCTTTTCGTATTGCGTATTATAAGATTTTTTATCCGCTGGCTTATTATGCAGCATTTTTCAGTATTCGTGCTTCTGCATTTTCTTATGAACTGATGTGTATGGGGCAGGAACGTCTGGAACATTATATTGCAGATTACAAGAAACGAAGCGATTCCTTGACGAAAAAAGAACAGGATACCTTGAAAGATATGCGAATTGTTCAGGAAATGTATGCCAGAGGATATGAATTTACGCAGATTGACTTGTATCAGGCACAGGCGCATCGTTTCCAGATTGTGGATGGCAAGCTGATGCCGGCACTCGACAGCATCGAAGGTCTGGGAGACAAGGCGGCTGATGCGGTAGTATTGGCAGCGCGTGATGGAAAATTCCTGTCGAAGGATGACTTCCGCCAGAGAACCAAGGTGAGTAAGGCTGTTATTGACTTTATGGATGATTTGGGAATTTTTGGGGATATTCCGGAGACAAACCAGTTCTCATTGTTTGATTTTGAGTGGTAAATTATTGAATATGGTGTGCTTTTTAGGGGCGCAGGACTTGCTGTTGGGGCGGGTTCTGCGCCTTTTTTTGTGTTTTGAGTGGTTATATGGAATTGAAATTGGATGTAAAGTGGGAGAGTTGGACGGTAAGGGTGGTGTGGAGTGTCATACCGTCCAAGATGCAAAGTATTTTATGTTATGAAAGTAAGTATCATCCAAATGAAATAGTAGCTTGTTAGTATAATCTGGTGGATTTTGTTGACTTGAAAATAAGGAATTTATAAAATAGAACTATTAGGAAGAAGTGTGAGGATGAATATGCTGCTGCATCGAGCATTAACAGAAGAAGATAAAAAAGAAATTTGCTCATGGAAATATGAAGGGGAATATGCCATATATGACTTGCCCGTTTATGAGGAAATGTGCAGGAAAAAGATAGGGTTTGCAAATCCACAAAGGGAAAAGAATTTTCAGGTGTTCCTGCTAGATGGTATAGTGATTGGATTTGTGAATATCAAGGAAGAACCGGAAGAGGTTTTTATTGGAATTGGCGTGAGACCGGAGTACTGTGGCAAAGGCTATGGACGACAGATTCTTGCTGAGGCATGTAAGGTTGCAAAAAAGAAGTTTCCAGAGAAAATATGCTATTTAGAGGTGCGCGTCTGGAATGAGAGAGCAATCAGGTGTTATCAGAGCGTGGGATTTGTGATTGTGGGCGAACCTTATATGTTAAAAACTTTGGCAGGAGAAGATTTGTTTTATAAAATGGTTAGAAAGTAAGGGGGAAAATAACATGAATACACCAACGTTGGAAACAGAAAGACTTATTTTAAGAAAGTTTACACCAGACGATTTGAAGGCGTTATTTGATATTTACAGTGATGAAGAAGTGAATACATTTTTGCCTTGGTTTCCTTTGAAAACGCTGGAAGAGGCAAGGACATTTTATGAAGAACGATATGAAAAGAAATATGAACAGGAGAAGGCGTATAATTATGCTATTTGCTTGAAAACGGATAACATTCCGATTGGTTATATCGAGGTCAGTATGGAAGATAGTTATGATCTTGGTTATGGGCTTCGCAAGGAATTTTGGCAGAAAGGAATTGTGACAGAGGCAGGGAAGGCTGTTGTGGAACAGTTGAAAAAAGACGGCATTCCTTATATTACTGCTACACATGATGTGAAAAATCCGCGAAGTGGTGAGGTTATGAAAAAATTGGGTATGAAATACCAGTATTCATATGAAGAACAATGGCAGCCAAAGGATTTGTTGGTGACTTTTCGGATGTATCAGCTGAATTTGGATGGGGATGAAAGCAGGGTGTTTAAGAAATATTGGGATATGTATGAGGTGCATTTTGTAGAAAATAACTAGAGGAAATACAGATGAAAAAATATTTGATAATCAGTGTAATCTTGTTGGCGATAGGTCTCATGATTTATCCAACAATTGAAATCGACACGGGTCATAGAATCTTGAAATGTAGTTACTCGGATGATTTTTCGGAATTCGAACAAAACCAATCGTACAATGAGGTTTATTGTTACAATGAAAAGTATGACGCATCTATTTATACGTTTGATGTGAATAAATTTCTGTTTTTCTATGTTATCAGTATGGAATATGTAGATGGAGATGTGAGAGAAACAGAATTTATATTGGAAGAAGAATACATAACACATTTTCTGAAAGATGCGGAAATTGTTTATAATGATAATCATATTGATATTGCAGAATTGATAGAAGGGAAAACGGCAGTTGTTGGAAATACGCGATATTTGGGGAATGATTATGAGAATTCAATTACCTATATTCTGGATGACAAATATGAGATTTTGTATGTGTTTTGGGTGGATGATTTGTTGGTGATACAAGTGGGATCGCCGGATGAGAGACCGAGGTTTATTGCGTATCAGTAGAGGAGAAAAAAGATTTAGTATAGACAGAAAGGAACGAAGTATGTGTTTATTTTGCGATATAGTAAACAGAAAAATCGATAGTAATATCATTTACGAAGATGCGCTGGTCATGGCGTTTTTAGATATTGAACCAATTAACGAAGGGCATATGTTGTTGATACCTAAGACTCATTATCTGGATGTGGATGAAATTCCATTGGAAGTTTTGCAGCATTTGATGATGATTTCTCAAAAGCTGGTGAAAGCAATGAAAAAAGCATACCATTCGGATGGGTATAGTATCATGCAAAATGGTGGTATGTTTAATGATATAGGGCATTATCATTTGCATATATTTCCTAGGTATCAGGGTGATGGATTTGGTTGGGTAGATGCGGATCAGGAATTTGAGGTTTCTAAAACTGTAGCTGATAAGATTCGAAAAATGTTATAGGTATAAGAAAAAAGTGTACGTTTTTGAGTGGTTCTTTCTGGAGTGTATTTTATGGAAACTTCAGAAAGAACCATTTTTTCAAGTTTGAGCCATTAGCTTGTAATATATAGTTTCACTTATGTATGTGTAGTTGTGGTTTGTTGGGTTTTATTAAATGCATCGGGGTCTATGCACTTTTTTGGATTTGTGAGACCCTCCAGATACCACTTTTTTGTTGATTTTTGGTCTTTTTCATGCTGAAACGGGTCTATACAAGAAAAATCGATGTTGGGGTCAAAAGGTCTGTGAATAATGAATTGTGTTAATTGTTTCTGTTCTACGTACAATTAGCAACTAAATATTTATTATTATTACAGTGTTTATAGTACTTTATAAAGAATTATTCTGTACAATTCACAAACAATTAACACAATTCAATTGCGAAATACCTTTTGACCCCAACATCTATT
>JAXJUX010000106.1:0-40255 GCA_036308845.1 Ruminococcus sp. | reverse complement strand
TTATTTAATAGGAAAGTTCGCCTGACGGCGAACTCTTGAATAAAATAGCCCGCACAAAGGCGGGCATGGTAAACAGACGGTAGCGATTTAAAAAAGAAAAAATCCTTCTTCAAAAAAATCCCCATCGTCTAGGTCATCATCTTCGTGAAGAAAATAATCCATGTCCAACAGAGCTTCATCGCTCATGGTACGGACATCATCCGCTGTCATTCCTTCAGGTGGATGCTGTATATATTTTTTTCTGAGTTCCTCGGTATGATTTTTCATTTTTATGTGTACCTCCGTTTTTATCCATAGTATCACAGACGGAGAAACTGTAAAAGCTCAAATAGTAGCCGGAGAACGGCAACCACGGTGTTTTGCCATGACTTTTTCATAGATTTCATGCAGAGGAATACGCTGATGGTTATGGTAGAGTTCCAATAGGGTCATGTTAGTATTGCAGTTGGAACATTTCAGCGGATCATAACCAAAAGTCAGAAGGATAGAAGTACGCCATGTATTCATGGAAAGATAGATCCGGTGTTTTTCTTTGGAAATAGCGCGTATAAGAGATTGGTCCGATTCTCTATGACGTGCATAGAGACCATAATACCGGATCATTTTAAAATGTTTCTCAGGTATATGCCGGATCAGACGTTGGATAAATTCCATGACAGGGATCTTTTCTGTGATGAGTTTATTGTCTTCGTGGCGGTTGTAGTGGAAGGTGACAAAGTCCCCGTCGTAGTGGTCAATACGTGAAGTAGCAATAACAGGACGTCCGAGATAACGCCCAATGTATTTCAGAACATGGGACGGATTGCATTTATTAGGTTTTGCATAGACATAAAAACCCTGTTTATTGTTCTTATAGGAAGCAGATTTTTCTTTCTTGAAAGTATCGCCAAGTTTATCGTGCATAAGATCAAGAAGGGCAGTGCGGAAAGCATTGCGAAGGAAAGTATAATCAAAATGCTGCCGGTTACGCCAGATGCCGCTGTTGCCAAGACCACCTTCGGAGATAAGACAATGGATGTGAGGGTTCCATTTTAAGTCTCTGCCAAAAGTATGCAGGACACAGACAAACCCAGGAGTAAAGAGTTCGGATTTATTGTCTTTGTGGAACAGGCGGAGGACAACACTGCGGACAGCAGAAAACAGACAGTTCAGGAGAGAACGGTCTTTTAGAAAATAAGGTCTGAGATTTTCAGAAATAGTAAAGACACAATGACGGTGAGTGGTGTTAAGGAGTTTAAAGGACATAGAAGTAGTTCGGTCAATGGAGTACATGTTGCCACAGGTAGGACAGAATCTGCTGTGACAGCGGAAAGGAACAAATTTTAAATTTCCACATTTTGTGCAGCCGAACATGGCACCGCCAAAGGAAGGGTCACCGCAATGGATCATCTTGTTGACATTTTCCAGAACAGATGACCTGATGTTAGGGAAATATTGAAGTTCATCATAATGATCATTAAAAATAGTTTGTAATATATTCATAAGATTATTATGAATGAAAAATAGAAAAAAAGAAACCCCTATTCCCCTCATGAATGAGGGGCTAGGGGAGTTGAAGTGTCGAAGACACTTTCTTATGTATTTTGATATAATCTGAGCACTAGGTGTTTATTATGAAGTAGATAGAAAAAATTTGATTATTATAAAATATTATATAGTTGTCTCCAATATCATTTGTTCAACATTCGTATAAAAAAACAAACAAAAATTGAGATGAATGTGGAATGAATGGTTGACAATAGTCTCAAAAATCGCTAGTATATTGATATAAATGTGGAGTATGGAGATGACAATGAGAATAAATAAGGATATTTTGAAAGTAATTAAAAACAATAATAATACGATAACTACGGCCCAAGTTATAGAATTAGGATTTTCGCGGTATCTTCTTTCAAAATATGTGAAAGAAGGATTGTTAGAACGAGAACGACAAGGAGTATATATTCTTCCGGATTCGATTCACGATGATATGTATACTCTTACGTTGCGTTCAGGAAAAATTATTTTTTCACATGATACAGCCCTCTTTTTAAATGGACTATCCGAGAGAACGCCTTTTATTCATTCTGTCACAATGCCGAATAACACAAGAGTTTCAAAAAACATGCAAGAAGAATGTGTATGTTATTATGTTAAACCTGAATTGCATCAAATTGGAATGATAATTCGAAAGACTACATTGGGGAATGAAGTTCGTTGCTATAATGCGGAACGCACAATGTGCGATTTGCTGCGTTCTCGTAATAGACTCGATGAGGAAACGGTTATAAGTGCGATAAAAAATTATGTCTCATCACCATGTAAAAATCTGAATCTATTAGCTTTGTATGCATCTGAATTTAGAGTAGATAAAGAGTTGAAAAAATACCTGGAGGTTCTGTTGTGAGCTCAAAAGCGATGAGTCTAAAAGGAAGAATTAAAAATTATGCAAAGACAAATAATATTGCAGCGCAGGTGGTGTTGCAAAATTATATGTTTGAGCGTTTTCTGGAAAGATTATCTGAATCAGAATATAGTGAAAAGTTTGTTGTTAAGGGTGGAATGTTGATTGCGGCTATTGTAGGGTTGGATACCAGATCAACAATGGACTTAGATACCACTTTGCGAAATTTACCGTTGACAGAAGAACAAATTTCAGTAGTACTGAATTCGATTTGTAGGATTGATTTGCAGGACGATGTTTCATTTGTGATTAAGTCTGTGACGCCTATTCGTAAAGATGATGTATATGGTGGATATTGTGTAAGGCTGGATGCAATTTACGATACTATCGTTACGCCACTTTCCATTGATGTTTCTACTGGGGATATTATTACTCCGGAAGCTGTGAAATATGAGTTCGGTGGTATTTTTGATGAAAATGTCAAAATAACATTATGGGGATATAACATTGAAACAGTCATGGCAGAAAAGGTAGAAACAATATTGAGTCGTGGTGTATTCACAACCAGACCAAGAGATTTCTATGACGTGTATATTCTTGAAACCACGCAGGAATATGATAAAGATATTTTTAAGGAAGCGTTGGAAGTAACCGCAGTTCATCGAGGATCAAAGGAGCAGATTACAGACGTAAAAAGAATTCTTAATCAGATTTCTTCTAGTACAGATTTGAAAAATATGTGGGAGAAATATCAGAAGAAATTTACATATGCGAAGGATATTACTTATGAAAATATTATGAAGGTTTTAAGTGAAATTTTAGAATGAGTAATAATGGAATAGCGTATATTGAAGATCTATAGTCGCAAAAATCAGTTTTGTGACCTAAATTCGTGTAAGAGCAAAAATTCGACACACAGCCAGATTTTGGGTCGAAAATTACACGAATAAATTTAGAAATTACACGAATTTGTGGCTGATAGTAATCATAACAAAATTGAGAAAATAAAGCCATGCCACCTCGATTTCGCTTACGCTACATCTCGGTAAGGGCTTGCGCCCTATACATCTTCGCTCGAATATGCTTATATGTGAGCAAGCTCCCAATAAGCAATTCGGCTCATCTGTGCATGGCTTTAAGGAGGATTAAATCATGGATAAATTCATATTACACTCCGAATATAAACCAACTGGTGACCAGCCACAAGCGATTGAGGCTCTTGTAAAAGGGTTCCAAGAAGGCAATCAATGCCAGACTTTATTAGGAGTTACAGGCTCTGGTAAGACTTTTACCATGGCAAACGTTATTGAGAGGTTAAATAAACCAACACTCATAATTGCTCACAATAAAACTCTCGCAGCGCAGCTCTACGGGGAATTCAAGGAGTTCTTCCCGGAGAATGCGGTGGAGTATTTTGTCAGCTACTACGACTACTACCAACCGGAAGCCTACGTCCCATCCACAGACACCTACATCGCCAAGGACTCAGCAATTAACGAGGAAATTGATAAGCTCCGTCTTTCTGCAACCGCAGCCTTGTCTGAACGAAAAGACGTTATTATCATTTCCAGTGTGTCCTGTATTTATGGGATTGGTAGTCCTCAGGATTACCAGAATATGATGATTTCTCTGCGTCCGGGTATGGAGCGTGATCGAGACGACGTGATTCGTGCTCTGATTGATATGCAGTATGACAGAAATGAAATGGATTTCCATCGAGGAACTTTTCGTGTGCGTGGAGACGTATTGGAAATCATTCCGGCATATGAATCGGAAAATGCGATTCGTGTAGAATTTTTCGGGGATGAGATTGACCGTATTACGGAAGTAAATGTTCTGACGGGTGAGATTATGTGCGAATTAAATCACATCGCGATTTATCCTGCGTCACATTATGTAGTTCCGATGGAACGAATTCTGGAGGCATCCAAAGAAATTGAGAAAGAATTGGAAGAACAGGTAAAATTCTTTAAGAGTGAAGATAAACTGATTGAAGCACAGCGTATCAATGAACGAACCAATTTTGATATCGAGATGATGAAAGAAACAGGTTTCTGTTCCGGTATTGAGAACTATTCCCGTCATTTGTCAGGTTTGAAACCGGGTGAACCGCCATACACATTGATTGATTATTTTGGCGATGACTTTTTAATGATTATTGATGAGTCTCATATTACTTTGCCGCAGGTTCGCGGTATGTATGCCGGTGACCAGTCCAGAAAAACGACACTGGTGGATTATGGGTTCCGACTTCCATCGGCTAAGGACAATCGTCCTTTGAATTTTGGTGAATTTGAGGAACGTATCGATCAGATTATGTTTGTTTCTGCCACACCTGGCGGTTATGAAGAAAATCATGAAATGCTTCGTGCAGAGCAGATTATTCGTCCGACCGGATTGTTGGATCCAGATGTAGATGTGCGTCCGGTGGAAGGACAGATTGATGACCTGATTAGTGAGATAAATAAAGAAGTAGAGAAACACAATAAAATTCTGGTAACAACGCTTACCAAACGAATGGCAGAAGAATTGACGGATTATATGAAAGATATGGGAATTCGTGTAAAATATCTCCATTCCGATATCGATACCCTGGAGCGTACAGAGATTATCCGTGACATGCGTCTGGATGTATTTGATGTGCTGGTAGGTATCAACCTGCTCCGAGAGGGGCTGGATATTCCGGAAATATCTTTGGTGGCAATTCTGGATGCGGACAAAGAAGGTTTCTTACGTTCGGAAACTTCTTTGATTCAGACGATTGGACGAGCTGCGCGAAATGCAGAAGGGCATGTCATTATGTATGCGGATACGATAACGGATTCTATGCGCCATGCCATCGATGAAACACAGCGTCGTCGAGAAATTCAGGAAGCATATAATAAGGAACATAATATTACACCGCAGACCATCAAAAAGGCAGTACGTGATTTGATTAGCATTTCCAAAGAAGTTGCGAAGACAGAAAAAGCACTTCAGAAAGATATGGAATCCATGAGCCGCAAAGAACTGGAAGAACTGATTGGAAAAGTACAAAAACAGATGAAAGCGGCTGCAGCAGAACTGAACTTTGAAATGGCGGCAGAATTGCGTGACAAGATGATTGAACTTAAGAAAAATTTGGAAGAATTAGATTGATGAAAAGAAGACAGACTTTATTAATGTAGAGTTTGTCTTTTTTTTATATTATAGGAAACACAAAATCCCAGTTTATAGATTTTTTAAGAATTAATTGTTGACAAATCCGTAAGATGGTGCTATTTTAAGTACATAGATGTTAGCACTCCACCAAGTCGAGTGCTAACAAACAAAAATAAAGTGGCTGTCGGATAAAGGAAGGAGTGATCACGGTGAAAGATTTGGATGAAAGAAAGCGTAAGATTCTGAAAGCCATTATTCAAACTTATCTGGAAACCGGAGAACCAGTTGGTTCCAGGACCATTTCCAAGTATACAGATTTGAAACTCAGTTCAGCGACGATTCGAAATGAAATGTCGGATTTGGAAGATTTGGGTTATATTTTACAGCCGCATACTTCGGCAGGAAGAATTCCTTCAGATTTGGGCTATCGCATTTATGTAGATGAATTGATGAGGGAAAAAGAACAGGAAGTCGCTGAGATCAAAGAAATGATGATTGAAAAGACAGACCGTATGGAAAAGGTTCTGAAGCAGGTTGTTAAGGTATTGGCGTCCAATACGAACTATGCGACCATGATTACCGGACCTTCCTATCATCATAATAAAGTCAAGTTCATTCAGTTATCAAGATTAAGCGATGAACAGATTCTTGCAGTCATCGTAGTGGAAGGTAATCTGGTAAAGAATCAGATCATTACCGTATCCGAACCGGTGGACGAAGAACAGATGTTAAAATTGAATCTTTTGTTGAATACCCAGTTGAATGGATTGACAATAGAAGAAATCAATTTGGGAATGATTTCCAAGTTGAAAGAACAGGCAGGTGTCCACAGCGAATTAGTGAGTGTAATATTGGATGCGGTTGCCGAAGCTATTTCACCAGAAAATGATGAAGTGCCTGTTTATACCAGCGGAGCAAACAACATTTTCCGGTATCCGGAATTGGCAGACAGCAGTAAAGCAAGTGAGTTGATCAATGCTTTTGAAGAAAAAAGTATTTTGGCAGATATGATGAAAGAAACTGTTTCTGATTCGGAAGAAAGTACTGGAATTCAAGTATATATAGGAAATGAAAGTCCGATTTCTACAATGAAAGACTGCAGCGTTGTTACTGCAACCTATGATTTGGGAAGCGGCATGAAGGGGACGATTGGTATCATAGGACCAAAACGAATGGACTATGAAAATGTGGTTGATAACTTGAAAACATTGAAAAATCAGTTGGATAACATATTCCGAAAGTCTTAGAAAGGTGGAGTGTAACAGATGGCAGAAGAAAATAAAAATCCGTCTGCGGAAACTGTGGAAGAAACAGTAGAAGCAGAAGTTGTTGAAGAGACTGTGGAAGAAGCAGAAGGGGAAGTTGTGGAAGAAACCACAGAAAATGAAGAAACTGCTTCTGAAACAGAAGAAAAAGAGCGCAAGTTCTTTGGTAAGAAAAAAGAAAAGAAAGATAAAAAAGACGAAAAAATCGAAGAACTGACTGACAGAGTAAAACGTCAGATGGCAGAATTCGAAAACTTCCGCAAACGTACCGAAAAAGAAAAAGCCAGCATGTACATCATTGGAGCAAAAGATATTGTTGAGAAGATGCTTCCAATCGTGGATAACTTCGAAAGAGGTCTGGCTATGGCAGATGGCAGTGAAGATCCATTTGCACAGGGTATGGAAAAGATTTACAAACAGATGATTACTACATTACATGATCTGGGAGTAAAAGAAATCGAAGCGGTAGGAAAAGAATTCAATCCGGATTTCCACAACGCGGTGATGCACGTGGATGACGAAGAAGTTGGTGAAAACATTGTTGTGGAAGAATTCCAGAAAGGATATACTTACAAAGATTTCGTAGTTCGCCACAGCATGGTAAAAGTTGCTAATTGACCGAAAGCAACTTAGTGAAATCAAGCGATTAGCGCAGATTGAACTTAGTGCGAGGTCCTTCACGAACCTTAATGAGCGCGAAGTGCGAATTTAGTTGAGGGAAGATTCCTTTAGGTAACAAGAATTTTAATATATAGTAATAATTTCTAGGAGGAAATAAAAATGGGAAAAATTATTGGTATTGACTTAGGTACTACAAATAGCTGTGTAGCTGTTATGGAAGGTGGAAAACCAACAGTTATCACAAACGCAGAAGGCGCTAGAACAACACCATCTGTAGTTGCATTTACAAAAACAGGCGAAAGACTTGTTGGTGAACCAGCAAAACGTCAGGCTGTAACAAATGCAGACAAAACAATCGCATCCATCAAAAGACATATGGGTTCCGATTACAGAGTAACAATCGACGGCAAAAAATATTCTCCACAGGAAATCTCTGCTATGATCCTGCAGAAAATGAAAGCAGACGCAGAAAACTATCTGGGAGAAAAAGTAACAGAAGCTGTTATCACAGTTCCAGCTTACTTCAACGATGCTCAGCGTCAGGCTACAAAAGATGCTGGTAAAATCGCTGGTCTGGATGTAAAACGTATCATCAACGAACCAACAGCAGCAGCTCTGGCTTACGGTCTTGACAACGAAAATGAACAGAAAATCATGGTATACGACTTAGGTGGTGGTACATTCGACGTATCTATCATTGAAATCGGTGATGGTGTTATCGAAGTACTTTCTACAGCTGGTGACAACCGTCTGGGTGGTGATGACTTCGACCAGAAAATCGCTGACTACATGTTAGCAGAATTCAGAAGAACAGAAGGTGTAGACCTTTCTACAGATAAAATGGCTCTGCAGAGAATCAAAGAAGCTGCTGAAAAAGCGAAAAAAGAACTTTCTTCTGCAACAACAACAAACATCAACCTGCCATTTATTACAGCTACAGCTGAAGGTCCAAAACACTTTGATATGAACCTGACAAAAGCTAAATTTGACGAACTGACACATGATCTGGTAGAAAGAACAGCAGAACCAGTAAGACGTGCACTTTCTGACGCTGGTCTGACACCATCCGAACTGAGCAAAGTTCTTCTGGTTGGTGGTTCTACACGTATCCCAGCAGTTCAGGATAAAGTAAAACAGCTGACAGGACATGAACCAAGCAAATCCCTGAACCCAGACGAATGTGTAGCTTTGGGTGCTTCTGTACAGGGTGGTAAATTAGCTGGTGATGCTGGTGCAGGCGATATCCTTCTTCTGGACGTAACTCCATTGTCTCTGTCTATCGAAACAATGGGTGGAATCGCAACAAGATTGATTGAAAGAAATACAACAATCCCAACAAAGAAAAGCCAGATTTTCTCTACAGCAGCAGACAACCAGACAGCAGTAGATATCAACGTTGTTCAGGGTGAAAGACAGTTCGCAAGAGATAACAAATCTCTCGGACAGTTCCGTCTGGATGGAATCCCACCAGCAAGACGTGGTGTTCCACAGATTGAAGTAACATTCGATATCGATGCAAACGGTATTGTAAACGTATCCGCAAAAGACCTGGGAACAGGAAAAGAACAGCACATCACAATCACAGCTGGTTCTAACATGTCTGATGCAGACATCGAAAAAGCTGTAAAAGAAGCTGCTGAATTCGAAGCTCAGGATAAGAAGAGAAAAGAAGCAATCGATGCAAGAAACGATGCTGACGCTATGGTATTCCAGACAGAAAAAGCTATGGAAGAAGTTGGCGACAAAATCGATGCAAACGATAAAGTTGCAGTAGAAGCTGATCTGAATGCACTGAAAGATGCTATTGCAAAAGCTCCAATCGACCAGATGACAGACGCTCAGGTAGAAGAAATCAAAGCTGGAAAAGAAAAACTGATGCAGAGTGCACAGAAACTGTTTGCTAAAGTTTACGAACAGGCTCAGGCTGCTCAGGGAGCACAGGGTGCACAGGGCGCTGGCCCAGACATGGGTGGTTATACATCCAATAACACAGCTGGATACGACGATGACGTTGTAGATGCTGATTACAAAGAAGTATAATCTGATACCAGAGATGACTGGTTGTAAAGTGAAAGAATAACCCTAAGGGGACGGAGATGGATAACTGTCTTCGTCCCCTATAGTTGTAAATATAAGATTGTTTCGTTAAAAAGTTTATGTGAAAAAACGGAACGGATACGAAAGGTGATTAATTATGGCAGATAAAAGAGATTATTATGAGGTTCTGGGGGTTGACCGCGGAGCCGATGATGCGACTTTGAAGAAAGCATATCGTAAATTAGCCAAAAAGTATCATCCGGATATGAACCCTGGCGATGCAGAAGCAGAACAAAAGTTTAAGGAAGCAACAGAAGCATATGGAATTTTGAGTGATCCGGAAAAACGTAAAACATACGATCAGTTTGGTCATGCTGCATTTGAAAATGGCGGCGGTGGCGGAGCTGGCGGCTATGGCGGTTTCGATGGATTTAATTTCAGCGGTGATATGGGAGATATCTTTGGAGATATTTTCGGAGATTTATTTGGTGGTGGAAGAACAAGTGGCAGACGTGCCAATAATGGACCGATGAAAGGTTCCAACCTGCGTGCGGTTGTTCATATTACATTCCAGGAAGCTATTTTCGGTTGTGAAAAAGAACTGGAATTGACATTGAAAGATACCTGTAAGACATGTGGAGGAAATGGTGCAAAACCAGGAACCTCTCCAGAAACATGTCCAAAATGTAACGGTTCCGGTCAGGTTGTATATACACAGCAGTCCATGTTTGGTATGGTGAGAAACGTGCAGGCATGTCCAGAATGTAACGGAACCGGAAAAATTATCAAAGAAAAATGTTCCGATTGCCGTGGTACAGGATTTACTTCCAGCAGAAAGAAAATTCAGGTATCTATTCCTGCGGGTATTGATGATGGACAGAGCATTCGTATTCGTGAAAAAGGAGAACCAGGTCTCAATGGTGGACCAAGAGGTGATTTGCTGGTAGAAGTACAGGTTGCAAACCATCCAATTTTCCAGAGACAGGATATGAATATTTTCTCTACAGTACCTCTTACATATGCACAGGCTGCATTGGGAGGAACGGTTCGCATCAATACAGTGGATGGCGAAGTAGAATACGAAGTAAAACCAGGAACACAGACAGATACTAAGATTCGTCTGCGTGGAAAAGGTGTTCCTTCCTTACGAAATAAGAGTGTTCGTGGGGATCATTATGTTACTTTTGTGGTGCAGGTGCCTACCAAATTATCAGAAGAAGCAAAAGAAGCGCTGCGTGCCTTTGATGCGGCTTGTGGTAATCGCCCAAAAGAAAAAGATAAAGAAAAGAAAAAAAGCTTCATGGATAAATTAAAAGAAACATTTGAAGATTAATAAATTTACGTAAGAAAAGCCGGTTTGATGAAACTGGCTTTTTCTTGCACTTTTTTGGAAATTACTGTATAGTTATTATGATTATCCATTCATACTGCTAAAATAGCATGTGAATCAGGAAAATGGTACTATAAATGTAAGTATTTGCGATTAGAATTGTAAAACAGTAACTTTTAGATAAAAGAAATAGTTGTTTAGACAACAGAATGGAGGATTTCATGAAGTGGAAGAAATTTAAAATAAAAACTGTCACAGAAGCAGAAGATATCATCATCAGTACTTTGTATGATATTGGTCTGGAAGGAGCACAGATTGAAGATAAAGTGCCATTGACGGCATTGGAAAAAGAGCAGATGTTTGTGGATATTTTGCCAGAAGGTCCAGAAGATGATGGCGTGGCATATTTGAGCTTCTTTGTGGAAGAAGATGAAAATGGAACATTGATCATGAATGGCGAACCAACAGAAGAAGAGACTATTCTGGCTTCTGTAAAAGAAGAATTGGAAACACTTCGTATGTTCTGTGAAATCGGAGAAGGAACGGTTACGGTAGACGAAACAGAAGATATTGACTGGATCAACAACTGGAAACAGTATTTCAAACAGTTCTATGTGGATGATATTTTAATCATTCCATCATGGGAAGAAGTAAAAGAAGAAGACAAAGACCGTATGATTATTCATATCGACCCAGGTACTGCATTTGGAACAGGGATGCATGAAACAACACAGCTTTGCATCCGTCAGCTGAAAAAACATGTGACACCAGAAACCGTATTGCTGGATGTTGGAACAGGAAGTGGAATTCTGTCTATTATTGCACTCAAGTTAGGTGCAAAATATGCCATCGGAACAGATTTGGACCCATGTGCAGTTCCAGCAGTGGAAGAAAATAAAGAAGTAAATGGAATTCCAACAGAAGATTTTGACATGATGATTGGAAATATCATTGATGACAAAGAAGTTCAGGATCAGGTTGGTTATGAAAAATATGATATCGTAACTGCGAATATTCTGGCAGATGTATTGGTTCCATTGACACCAGTCATCGTGAATCAGTTAAAACCAGGCGGAATTTATATTACTTCCGGTATTATCGATATGAAAGAAGAAGTTGTAAAAGAAGCAGTGGAAGCTGCAGGTCTGGAAATCGTTGAAATTACTTATCAGGGCGAATGGGTATCCATTACTGCCAGAAAGCAGGCATAAGCATGCATCGTTTTTTCGTAGAGGAAAATCAAATTGATAAGGAACAAAAGCTGGTGCATATCCTTGGCAGTGATGTGAATCATATCAAAAATGTGCTTCGCATGATACCGGGAGAAGAAATTCTGATCAGTTGTGGCGATGAATGGGAGTATACCTGTTCAATCGTAGAAACAGCATCCGAAGAAGTAGTTGCATCCATTATTAATATAGAAGAATCTGGTCGGGAACTTCCTTCCAGAATTTATCTGTTTCAGGCACTTCCGAAAAGTGATAAAATGGAATGGATCATTCAAAAAACAGTGGAATTGGGTATTTTCCAGATTATACCGGTAGAGACAAAAAACTGTGTGGTAAAACTGGATGCGAAAAAGAAAGCAGCAAAGGTCAAACGTTGGCAGGCAATCGCAGAAAGTGCCGCAAAACAGTCCAAACGAATGATCATTCCGGAAATTCATGATGTCATGAGTTTTTCCGAGGCAATCGCTTATGCAAAAGAATTGGACGTATGTTTTGTTCCATATGAGTTGGCAGAAAATATGCAGCATACCCGTGCGTTGTTTGGAAATGTGCAGCCGGGACAATCCATCGGATTTTTTATTGGTCCGGAAGGAGGATTTGCTACAACAGAGATTGAGATGGCATTGAGCAATCAGATGGAACCAGTTACATTGGGAAAAAGAATTTTAAGGACTGAAACTGCAGGTATGGCAGTAATGTCTATTTTGATGTATTTATTAGAAGACAGAGCATAACGAAAGAAAATAGTTTTGATAGAAAGGATGACGAACGTGGAAGCATATTTGGACAATTCTGCCACAACCCGTTGTTATGAAGAAGTAAAAGACATCATGGTAAAAACTATGATGGAAGATTTTGGAAATCCTTCCTCCATGCATATGAAAGGCGTAGAGGGCGAACGCTACACAAAAGATGCGGCATCCAAAATCGCAAAAACATTAAAAGTAAGCGAAAAAGAAATTTATTTTACATCAGGCGGAACAGAGTCAAACAACTGGGCTTTGATCGGTACTGCATTGGCAAATCAAAGAACAGGAAAACATATTATTATTTCTTCTATTGAGCATCCTGCAGTGTCTGCTCCGGCAGAATTTCTGGAAAGCCAGGGATTTTCAGTGACACGTTTGAACGTGGATGCACAGGGAAAAATCTCTTTGAAAGAACTGGAAGAAGCGATGAGTGCAGAAACCATTCTTGTATCGGTTATGTATGTAAATAACGAAATTGGCTCCGTTCAGCCAGTCGCAGAAATTGGAGAACTGATTAAAAAGATCAATCCAAAAACATATTTTCATGTAGATGCCATTCAGGCGTATGGAAAATATAAAATTTTACCGAAAAAAATGAATATTGATATGCTTTCCGCGAGTGGTCACAAAATTCATGGACCAAAGGGTGTAGGCTTTTTATATATCAATGAAAAAGTAAAAATCAATCCTTATATTTATGGCGGCGGTCAGCAAAAAGGCATGCGTTCCGGTACAGATAATGTTCCGGGAGTGGCAGGACTTGGGACAGCAGCTGAAAAAATTTATAAAAATCTGGATACGAATGTGGCTCATATGCGCGGGCTTCGAACCTATTTCGTAAATGAATTGAAAACCATGGAAAATGTAGTTGTTCATGGTATGAATGAAGAAGAAAGTGCACCACAGATTGTCAGTGCTGCTTTTATAGGAGTACGAAGCGAGGTACTGCTTCATACACTGGAAGATTATAAGATTTATGTATCCGCGGGAAGTGCATGTTCCACGCACAAAAGAAGCGGAAGTCCAACATTGACAGCCGTAGGTCTGCCAAAAAACCAGATGGAATCTACGGTACGATTCAGTTTTTGTGAATATACGACAAAAGAAGAATTGGATTATACACTGGATACTTTGAAAAAAGTGATTCCAATGCTGAGACGTTACGCTCGCAGATAATGAGAAAGGAGAAGCTATGTTTAAAGCATTTTTGATAAAATATGCCGAAATCGGTATCAAAGGAAAAAACAGATATCTTTTTGAAGATGCATTGATTCGTCAGATGAAATATGCATTGAAAGACGTAGATGGAAAGTTTCAGATTACCAAGGAATCTGGAAGAATTTACGTGCTGACAGAAGGTGAATTTGATTATGAGGAAGCTCTGGAAGCACTGAAACGCGTATTTGGTATTGCTGTCATCTGTCCGGTTGTTATTACAGAAGATGAAGGCCTGGAAAAACTGGCACAGGATGTAGTGGAATACGTAGATCAGGTATATCCGGATAAAAATAAAACATTCAAAATGCATGTACGCCGTGCGAAAAAATCCTATCCGGGAACTTCCATGGAATTAAATGCAGAACTGGGCGGAAGAATTCTGGATGCATATCCTGAAATGAAAGTAGACGTTCACAATCCGGATGTTTTATTGACAGTAGAAATCAGAGATAAAATTTATATTTATTCTATCAATATTCCTGGACCAGGCGGAATGCCAATCGGAACCAATGGAAAAGCAATGCTTCTGTTGTCCGGCGGAATCGACAGCCCGGTTGCAGGTTATATGATCGCAAAACGTGGGGTAAAAATCGATGCTGTATATTTCCATGCGCCACCATATACAAGCGAAAGAGCAAAACAGAAAGTTGTTGATCTGGCAAAATTGGTTGCCCGTTACAGCGGCCCTATGAATCTGCATGTAGTAAACTTTACAGATATCCAGTTGTATATTTACGACAAATGTCCACACGATGAACTTACGATTATCATGCGTCGTTATATGATGAAGATTGCAGAACGTATCGGAAAAGAAACGGGATGTATTGGGCTGATTACCGGTGAAAGTATCGGACAGGTTGCAAGTCAGACTGTACACAGCCTGGCAGCTACCAACGAAGTATGCACGATGCCAGTATTTAGACCAGTGATTGGTTTTGATAAACAGGAAATCGTTGATATCTCTTTGAAAATCAATACGTACGAAACTTCTATTCAGCCATACGAAGATTGCTGTACGATTTTCGTAGCAAAACATCCGGTTACAAAACCAAATATCAACATCATTAAAAAATCTGAAATGAATCTGGCTGAAAAAATTGATGAAATGCTGGATGAAGCGGTAAATACTGCAGAATTGATCTGTATTGAATAAGAAATTGTGATAGATGGCAGGAGGAATAAGAATTCTGCCATCTATAGAATTTTCGTTTGTCTGATTTTTGAAAGGCGGACAACGTAAAAAGGCCGCTGTTATAGCGACCTTGAGATTTTGAATCTGATTGAATGTTAAGCATTAGTTAAGGTAGGCTTCCAACGCTTTTAAAACGTCTTCTAATTCACTGCCTTCTGTATGTATATTTAAATCGATAGGTTTGGACAAGTCCAAACTGAAAATTCCCATAATGGATTTGGCATCGATGACATATCTTCCGGAAACTAAGTCGAAATCAAAATCATACTTGGAAATATCATTTACAAATGCTTTTACCTTATCAATCGAATTCAATGAAATACTAACTGTTTTCATGTTCAGACCTCCTAAAAAGTTTTGATAATTTCAATTTTTTAGACAATTTAATCTTAACTGTTTGAACAATAAAAGTCAAGGTGAAAGCTTACAAAGTTTTAGTGTTATAGAGTAATAAAATCTGATGAAATCACGAAAGGATTGATGGTATACGATGAAAGGCAAAGTTGCATTGCACAATTTGGGCTGTAAAGTAAATGCATATGAGACAGAAGCTATGCAGCAGATGTTGGAAGCCGCCGGTTATGAGATTGTTCCATTTGCACCAGGGGCAGATATCTATGTGATCAATACCTGCACGGTGACAAATATTGCGGATCGCAAATCCCGACAGATGCTGCACAAAGCAAAAAAAATGAATCCAGATGCTATCGTAGTTGCTGCAGGCTGTTATGTACAGGCGGGTAAAGAAAAGGCAGAGCAGGATTTGGCGATTGACTTATTAATAGGAAATAATAAAAAACAGGATTTGATTCCTGCATTGGAAAATTTTCAGAAAGACCGTAAACGTCGGAATGAAATGATTGATATCAATCATACGCATGAATATGAGGCATTGCAGATTGACAGAACGGAAGAACATACCAGAGCTTATATCAAAGTGCAGGATGGATGTAATCAATTTTGTAGTTACTGCTTGATTCCTTTTGCACGCGGAAGAGTAAGAAGTCGAAAAACGGCAGATGTATTGGAAGAAGTAAAACGATTGGCAGCATCTGGTTGCCAGGAAGTGGTTTTGACGGGGATTCATTTGAGTTCCTATGGTGTTGACCGAAAAGAAGATGGAGAAAATTTATTGAGTCTTATCCAGGCAGTGCATGAGATTGATGGAATTGCCCGTATTCGTCTCGGTTCTTTGGAACCAGGAATTATCACAGAAGAATTTGCGGCTGCAATTTCCAAATTGGAAAAAGTGTGTCCACATTTTCATTTGTCTTTACAAAGTGGATGTACAGAGACATTAAAAAGGATGAATCGCCGTTATACAGCGGAAGAATTCTATGAAAAGTGCCAGATTCTTCGAAAATATTATAAATCACCAGCATTGACAACAGATGTCATTACTGGTTTCCCTGGAGAAACGGAGGAAGAATTCGCAGCGTCCAAAGCATTTGTTGACAGTATTTATTTCTATGAGACACATATTTTCCCATATTCTAAACGTGAGGGAACAAGAGCTGCCGTAATGGAACATCAGTTACCGGAGGCAGTCAAGAAAGAGCGCTGCAAAGAGCTGATTGCATTGGGTGAACAGCATAAAGTACAGTATATGGAGCAGTTTTTGGGACAGGAAAAAGAGGTACTGTTTGAGGAACAGCAAAACATAGATGGGCAGATGTATTGGGTAGGACATACGATGGAATACTTAAAAGTAGGTGTTTCTTCGGATGAAGATTTGGAAAATAAGAGAATCAATGTAGAAATTGACAGAATACTGAATGCGGAAATCTTGATTGGTCACAGAAAATTCAGTAAATTGTCATAAATTCCTGATTGAATTTTCATATGTAATGTATTAAAATAAAATGGATATTAAGTATATTAAGGACGTGAAAAAATGGCAAATTTAAGTAACACACAATATTTCAAAGTAAAAACAGAACCTGAAGTTCAGGTAAAACAAGTTTTGGATGTAGTTTATACTGCGATGGAAGAAAAAGGGTATAATCCGGTGAATCAGATCGTAGGTTATATTATGTCTGGAGATCCTACTTATATTACCAGTTACAAGGGCGCAAGAAGTATGATTATGAAAGTGGAACGCGATGAGCTGGTGGAAGAACTCCTGAAAGAATATATTAAGAACAAATCCTGGGAGATTCACTAATGAGAATTTTGGGATTGGATTACGGATCAAAGACAGTGGGGGTCGCTGTCAGTGATCCGTTAGGTTTGACTGCTCAGGGAGTAGAAATTATTCGAAGAAAATCTGAGAATAAGATGCGCCAGACGCTCGCAAGAATCGAAGAACTGGCAAAAGAATATCAGGTAGAAAAAATTGTATTGGGATTTCCAAAAAATATGAATAATACATTAGGTGACAGGGCTGAAAAATCTTTGGAGTTGAAAGAAACATTAGAGAGAAGAACAGGTCTGGAAATTGTTATGTGGGATGAAAGGTTAACAACCGTTTCAGCCAATCGTGTTTTAATGGAAACAGGAGTACGCAGAGAAAACCGCAAAGAACATGTAGATGAAATTGCGGCTATATTTATTTTACAGGGATATTTGGATTATTTGCATAATCAGAATGTTTGATGAGCATACTATAGTTGAGTAGGATTTGTCGGGAAAGATTATGTTTCATAATGCGAAGACCTTGTATCGACGAGATTTGAGAAAACGGACGGTAGGGACAGAATGGACAAAATTAAATTTATTACAGAAACAGGCGAAACAGTCGAATTTTATATAGAAGAACAGACAAGAATTAATGGAAGAAATTATATTCTTGTAACAGATTCTTTGGAAGACGAGGCTGATGCGTATATTATGAAAGATATGTCTGCGGATACCGATTTGGAAGCTGATTATGTGATGGTTGAAGATGACGTAGAACTGGAAGCGGTTTCAAAAGTATTTGAACAGATGTTGGATGATATTGATATTGAAATGTAGATTATTTTCCTATGGGGGATCCTTAACGGTGGTACTGCAGAAGAATAAAATGCATAAGAAGTGTAGAAGTTGATCGGAAATAATAACGGAGGTGCTCCTTGAAAAAAATAGGTGATGAAAAATTAAAAATTATTCCATTAGGCGGACTGGAACAGATTGGAATGAACATTACTGTTTTTGAATATGAAGACAGTATAATTATCGTGGATTGTGGACTTGCATTCCCGGAAGATGACATGCTTGGAATTGATTTAGTTATTCCAGATATCACATATTTGAAAGAAAATTACGAAAAAATCAAAGGTTTTGTAATTACACATGGTCACGAAGACCATATTGGTGCGTTGCCATATATATTGAAAGAAATTAACGTTCCTATTTATGCTACCAAGCTGACAGTAGGTTTGATTGATAACAAGTTAAAAGAACACAATTTGCTGCGTAATACAAAACGTAAAATTATCAAACATGGACAGTCCATTAATCTTGGCTGTTTTCGTATAGAATTTATTAAGACAAACCATAGTATTGCAGATGCATCTGCACTTGCTATTTACTCTCCGGCAGGTATTGTTGTGCATACAGGTGACTTTAAGGTTGACTATACACCTGTTTTTGGAGATGCGATTGATTTACAGAGATTTGCGGAAATCGGTAAAAAAGGTGTACTGGCATTGATGTGTGACAGTACCAATGCAGAACGCAAAGGGTACACCATGTCAGAAAGAACCGTTGGTAAAACTTTTGATAATCTGTTTGCAGAACATAAAAATACAAGAATCATCATTGCAACGTTTGCATCCAATGTAGACCGTGTACAGCAGATTATTAACTCCGCATATAAATATGGAAGAAAAGTAGTTGTGGAAGGACGCAGTATGGTAAATGTTATTTCCACTGCTGCAGAATTAGGATATCTGAATATTCCGGAACATACATTGATTGACATTGATGAAATGAAAAACTATCCGGATGAACAGATGGTATTGATAACAACGGGAAGTCAGGGAGAATCCATGGCAGCATTGTCACGTATGGCTTCTAATATTCATAAAAAAGTAACCATTAAACCTGGTGATACGATTATTTTCAGTTCCAATCCAATTCCTGGAAATGAAAAAGCAGTATCCAAGGTTATTAATGAATTATCTGCGAAAGGTGCAGATGTTATTTTCCAGGATGTACATGTATCCGGACATGCATGCCAGGAAGAAATCAAATTGATCTATTCTCTGGTAAAACCAAAATATGCGATTCCAGTGCATGGAGAATATCGCCATTTGAAAGCGCAGGCAGAATTGGCTGAGAGTCTGGGTATTTCCAAAGATAATATTTTCATTCTGTCTTCTGGTGATGTGATAGAAATGGATGAAGAATCCGCTCAAGTAACAGGAAAAGTACACACAGGTGCTATTTTAGTAGATGGTCTTGGTGTTGGAGACGTTGGAAATATCGTACTTCGCGACCGTCAGCATCTGGCTGAAGATGGAATTATGATTGTGGTACTTACTTTGGAAAAATATTCCAACCAGCTTTTGGCTGGACCGGATATTGTGTCCAGAGGTTTTGTATATGTAAGAGAGTCTGAAGACTTAATGGGTCAGGCAAAATCAATTGTGGAAGATGCAATTGACTCCTGTCTGGACAGAAGAATCTCCGATTGGGGCAAGATGAAATCTGTGATCAAAGATTCTTTAGGAGAATTTTTGTGGAAACGCACAAAGAGAAAACCAATGATATTACCGATAATAATGGAGGCATAAGATTTATGGATAAGATACAGAGATGTGTAGATTCCCTGATGGATGCAATCAGAGAAAGTGAAACATATCAGAAGTATATGGACTGTGAAGACAAGTTGAAGGAATTACCGGATTTAAAGGAACGTATTGATGAATATCGCATTGCGGTGTTCCACTTGAACAACGAAGATTGTAATGAAGATTTGTATGAAAAAACAACACAGTTCCAGGAAAGATATCGCGAATTAAGAAAAAATCCGCTTGTAAATGAATATCTGGAAGTTGAGTTGGATGTATGCAAAATGTTACAATATATAGGAACCCGCGTGCAGGGCGGAGTGGAGATTAAAGTACCACAGATTTAAGAAGAACGATAGATAAGGAGTAATATGGAGAACAGAGGAAAACAGGATAAAATGTATGCGATATTTGTACCGGTTGCTCAGGGTTTTCTCAAGTTATTGCTGTATATCTGCATTATTTTACTTGTTATTCTTGCAGGAAAAAGTGCCTACAGTTTTGGTTATCAGGTATTTAATCAAAAGCCGATGGCTGCCTCAGAAGAAGAGGCTACGGCGATTACCATTACTGTAGAGGAAGAAGATAGTGTCTATCAGATTGGCGCTTATTTGCAGGAAAAAGGGTTAGTTATAAATCCAGAAATATTCTGGATTCGAGAATTATTATCTGATTACCATGGTGATATTCAACCGGGTACTTATCGATTGAATAGTTATCAGACAATTGATGAAATGCTGGCAATTCTGACCAAAGAAAATACAGAAGGTCAGCCTGAATCAGAGGAAACAGTGGAGGATGCGAAAACATGATAGTAGATGAACGCATGACTACCTATATTAATTCTTTGGATGAAGGTCATACCGAGTTTTTGGAGCAGTTGGAACGTCAGGCGAAAAAAGATGGTGTGCCGATTATCCGCAGAGAAATGCAAAGTTTTTTGAAATTTCTTATGATGGCAAATAAGCCAAAGAAGATTTTGGAAGTAGGAACTGCCGTAGGTTTTTCGGCTTTGCTGATGTGCGAGTACAATCCGGTGCATTGCCAAATTGTTACTATTGAAAATTATGATAAAAGGATACCGATTGCCCGTGAAAATTTCAGAAAAGCAGGCAAAGAGCATCAGATACAGTTGATCGAAGGGGATGCTGCTGAAGTTTTGAAAACTTTAGATGATTCCTATGATTTTATCTTTATGGATGCAGCAAAAGGACAGTATTTGCATTTCCTTCCTGAGATATTACGATTGTTATCCAGTGGTGGTATTCTGGTATCTGACAATGTTTTGCAGGAAGGAGATATTATCGAGTCTCATTTTGCTGTGGAACGAAGAAACAGAACAATATACAAACGGATGCGAGAGTATCTGTATGAATTAAAACATAACGATGCTTTGGTGACTGCTCTGCTTCCTTTGGGAGACGGGGTAGCTATAAGTACAAAGCGATAGGAGAGAAAATATGAGAATTCCGGAATTACTTGTTCCGGCCAGCAGTCTGGAAGTACTGAAAGTAGCTGTTATTTTCGGTGCGGATGCAGTATATATTGGTGGAGAAGCATTTGGACTGAGGGCAAAGGCAAAGAATTTTTCCCTTGAAGAAATGAAAGAAGGGATTGCGTTTGCGCATGAGCATGGCGTAAAAGTATATGTTACTGCGAATATTCTGGCTCACAATGCAGATTTGGATGGTGTGCGCGAATATTTTATGCAGTTAAAAGAAATTGGACCGGATGCTTTGATTATTTCTGATCCAGGAATCTTTACAATTGCGCAGGAGGTTTGTCCTGAAATAGAACGTCATGTCAGCACACAGGCAAATAATACCAATTATGGTACTTACCTGTTCTGGTACAATATGGGAGCAAAACGTGTGGTTTCTGCCAGAGAATTGTCTTTAAAAGAGATCCGCGAAATCCGTGACAGAATTCCAGAAGATATGGAGATTGAAACATTTATTCATGGAGCAATGTGTATCTCTTATTCTGGTAGATGCCTGCTAAGCAATTATTTGACGGGTCGAGACTCCAATCAGGGTGCCTGTACCCATCCATGCAGATGGAAATACTCTATTATGGAAGAAAGTCGCCCAGGAGAATATTTCCCTGTATATGAAAATGAAAGAGGAACTTTTATTTTTAATTCCAAAGATTTATGTATGATTGAGCATATTCCGGATATGATTGAAGCAGGGATTGACAGCTTTAAGATTGAAGGAAGAATGAAAACGGCGTTATATGTGGCTACAGTTGCCCGGACCTATCGGAAAGCCATCGATGACTATCTGAAAGATCCGGCACTCTATGAGAAAAATATGTCCTGGTATCAGGATCAGATTTCCAACTGCACATATCGTCAGTTTACAACGGGATTTTTCTACGGAAAACCAACCCACGAAGCGCAGATTTATGACAACAATACTTATATCAAAGAGTATACATACCTTGGTATCGTAGGTGAAAGAAATGAAGCAGGTTGTTATTGTATTTCTCAGCGAAACAAATTCTCTGTTGGTGAAGTGATTGAGGTTATGAAACCAAATGGAGATAATATTGAAGTAACAGTTAAGAGTATTCAGGATGAAGACGGCAATTTTATGGAAAGCGCGCCTCATCCACAGCAGATTTTATATATTGATCTTGGCATGGAACTTGATCGATATGATATCTTACGTCGCAAAGAACCGGTTACGGAGCTTTAAGAGTGCATTTTTTTCAATTCGGGACACATAGGAGCGGCTGATATTCAGCCGCTTTCCAATCACCCGCTGGGTGAGTTCTTTTTCTCCCATCAAACCATAACGATAAACGATCACTTGATATTCAAGTGGTGTGAGAACATCTTTTAGAATTTGATATAGTTTCGTTACATTTTCCTTGTAAATGCAGGAATCTGTAATATCAGTATCATTTCCTTCTATAATATCCAACAAATGAATTTCATTACCTTCTTTATCGGTACCAATTGGTTCGTAAAGAGAAACTTCTCTGGATGATTTTTTTCGGCTGCGAAGCATCATTAGTAATTCATTATCAATACATCTGGCAGCATAGGTGGCCAGACGGCTACCTTTTGTCACATCATAGGTGGATACGGCTTTGATCAGCCCAATGGTTCCAATCGAAATCAAATCATCCAAATCATCATCAACGCTCTGGTATTTCTTTACCACATGGGCAACTAATCTGAGATTTCTCTCAATGAGTACATCTCTGGCTTTCAAATCACCCTCGCGGTATTTTTGAAGATATTCCTTTTCTTCTTCCATGGTAAGGGGTTTTTGAAAGGTCTTCACTGCAGCTCCTAAAAGGGAATTCCTTTTAGTCTATGCGCAGGATAGTAAAATTGTGCTTTTCCCAAAATGTAATTTCAGAAAGGAGTTTTTATGTATACAAGTGTTTTGTCAGCAGCGATTTGCGGTCTGGAAGCGCAAATGGTTCAGGTGGAGGTTGACGTAAGCAATGGGCTTCCCGGTTTTTCTATGGTAGGAAATCTGAATAATCAAGTAAAAGAGGCGCAGGACCGGGTGAAGACTGCTTTACACAATATAAAAATAAATTTGCCACCAAAGAAAATTACAATCAATATTTCGCCGGGAGATATGCAAAAAACAGGAACAGGGTTTGATTTGCCGATTGCGGCAGGAATACTGAAAACGCTTGAAATTATTCCAGATGATAGTCTGAATCAGATTCTTGTGGTTGGAGAAATCGGTCTGGATGGAAAAATAAGTGGAGTGAAAGGAGTGCTTCCTATGGTGTTGAAAGCGAAAGAAATTGGCTGCACTGCCTGCATTGTGCCTAAAAACAATCTTTTGGAGGCGCAAATGATAGAGCAGATTCCCGTGATAGGTGTTTCACATCTGGAAGAATTCATATCATGTATAAAAGAAGAGGCATGGAAAGCAGAAGTACCAAAGATAATATATACGAAAAATATTTCGAAAAATACCAAAGATTTTAAGGATGTACGTGGACAGATTCCGGGAAAACGAGCTGCCTTGATAGCGGCAGCGGGATTTCACAATTTACTGCTTTTGGGTCCGCCAGGTTCAGGAAAAACCATGTTAGCAGAAAGAATAGCAGATTTGCTGCCGGAATTGTCGCAAGAGGAGCAGCTGGAACTTAGCAGTATATACAGCGTGGCAGGAATGCTTCCGAAAGAACACCCGTGTATGCTGGAACGACCGTACCGTGCGCCGCACCATACCATTTCACCAAGTGCGTTGGTGGGTGGTGGGAAAATTCCGCAGCCGGGAGAGATTACGTTGGCACATAAAGGAATTTTATTTCTGGACGAGCTTCCGGAGATGAGGCGTGCCACATTGGAACAGTTGCGACAGCCTTTGGAAGAAGGAAAAATTCTAATTTCCAGATTGCATGGCAGATATGTGTATCCGGCTGAATTTTTATTGATTGCTGCGATGAATCCCTGCCCATGTGGCTATTATCCTGATAGAAACCGTTGCAGTTGTGCACCTTTTGAAGTAAATCGCTATCTCAATCATATCAGTCAGCCGCTGTTGGACCGAATTGATCTTGCGGTGGAGACAACGGCGCCATCGTATGAAGAATTTCGTAACATGGATACTGATTCTTTGTGGACCAGTGAAGAAATGGCAAAACAGGTACAAAGAGTACATATAATACAAAAAGAACGATTTAAGGACGAAGTGTTTTCCTTCAACAGTAAGATACCAGCAGAAAAAATCGCACAGTATTGCGAGACAAGTACAGAGGCAGAAGAATTATTGAAACAGGCATTTTCGCAAATGGGATTGACAGGGAGAGCCTGCAATAAAATTTTGAAGATTGCCAGAACGATCGCAGATCTGGATAGCAGTGAATTGATTTTGGAGAACCATTTGGGAGAAGCGATTGGATTTCGTGGAATCGATAAAAGTTATTGGAAATAGGAGGAGCAAACGATGATTGTCAAAAAGACGGATCAGGAATATCCACAGCGGCTGCGTCTGTTGGATGGAATGCCGGATATACTGTATGGATTAGGGGAATGGCCACAAGATCAAACTCCTGCTTTGGCTATTGTAGGTGCAAGAACCTGCAGTCACTATGGGGAAAATATGGCGTATGAGTATGCAAAGTTTTTGAGCAGTGCGGGGGTGCAGATCATCAGCGGTATGGCAAGGGGAATTGATTCCGCTGCGCATGCGGGTGCTCTGGCTGGCGGTGGAAAAACATTTGCTGTTTTGGGGTGCGGTGTGGATATCTGTTATCCAGCATCCAGCAGGAATTTATATGAGAAGATACAAAAACAGGGAGGAATTTTGTCAGAATATGAGATGGGAACTCCGCCTCTGGCCTATCATTTTCCAAGAAGGAATCGAATCATCAGTGGTTTGGCAGATGGTGTATTAATAATAGAAGCAAAGGAAAAAAGTGGTTCTTTGATTACTGCTGATTTTGCATTGGAGCAGGGGAAGGCAGTATTTGCCCTTCCTGGGCGTGTGGGTGATTTGTTAAGTTATGGCTGCAACAGGCTCATTTATCAGGGCGCAACTCCCGCCTGGTGTCCGGAAATGATTCTGGAAGAAATGAATTGGGGCAAAAAAACGGTGGAAATTGAAAGGAAAGAAAATGGAAAAAAAGAATTAGGTCTTGCAAGGGAAGATAATTTGGTGTATAGTTGTCTCAATTTGAACCCTAAAGCAGTTACCCAGCTTCAGGAAGAAACAGGATTTTCCAGTGGAGTGCTTATGAATTGTTTGACGCGCTTGCTATTGAACGGATATATTAAAGAGGTGTGGAAAAACAACTACATTAGAAAATCAGATATTTCTGAAGCAAAATGAAATCAAAACAGGTTTCAAAGAAGTCAAAATACTCTTATGAGAGAAGGGCAGAAGCATAAGAGTATGAGTGGGAGGCAAAAAATTGGCTAAATATCTTGTAATTGTTGAATCACCTGCAAAAGTAAAAACGGTGAAAAAATTTCTTGGAAGCAATTATGAAGTTGCGGCGTCAAATGGTCATGTGCGTGATTTGCCAAAAAGCCGAATGGGAATTGACATAGAAAATGATTTTGAACCAAAGTATATCACAATTCGTGGAAAAGGTGATTTGTTGGCAAGTCTTCGTAAAGCTGCAAAAAAAGCAGATAAAGTATATCTTGCAACTGACCCTGACCGCGAAGGTGAAGCAATTTCCTGGCATTTGTCGATTGCGTTGAATCTGGACGAAAAGAAAATGCGTCGTATCACATTCAATGAAATTACAAAAACAGCAGTAAAGGAATCTATCAAAAATGCCAGAGACATTAATATGGATCTGGTAGATGAACAGCAGGCAAGACGTGTGCTGGATCGAATGGTAGGTTATCAGATCAGTCCGCTGCTGTGGAAAAAAATAAAAAGAGGATTGAGTGCAGGTCGTGTACAATCTGTTGCATTGCGTATCATCGGTGACAGAGAAGATGAGATTAATGCATTTATTCCGGAAGAATATTGGTCTTTGGATGCAGAATTCGGCATACCGGGCGAAAAGAAAAATCTGGTTGCCAAATTCTACGGAAAAGAAAAAAATAAGATGGTGCTTTCTTCCAAAGAAGATGTGGATAAAGTGCTGAAAGAGTTGGAAGGCGTTTCCTATTCTGTAAAGGACGTAAAAAAGAGCGAGCGTATCAAAAAAGCGCCGCTTCCATTTACGACCAGTACATTGCAGCAGGAAGCAGCAAAGAATCTGAACTTTTCTACACAAAAAACCATGCGGCTTGCACAGCAGTTATATGAAGGTGTGGACATCAAAGGACAGGGAACGATTGGTCTGATTTCCTATCTGCGTACGGATTCTACCAGAATTTCTGAAGAAGCAGATGCAATGGTACGTAAATTTATTACAGAAACCTACGGGGAAGATTATACGGCTGAGGCAGAACCAAAGAAAGCCAGCAATAAGAAGGTGCAGGATGCGCACGAAGCGATTCGTCCGACCGACCCAAATCGTTTGCCGGCATTGTTGAAAGACTCTTTATCCAGAGATCAGCTGCGTCTGTATCAGTTGATCTGGAAACGTTTTGTTGCCAGTAGAATGAAACCTGCGGTATATGAGACTACTTCTGTAAAGATTGCGGGTGGAGAGTATATTTTCCAGGTATCCGCATCCAAATTAATGTTTGATGGATTTATGTCCGTATACGTGGAGGATGAAGAAGAAAAATCACACAACACATCACTGATTAAGTCGATTGATAAAGATACAGTACTGGAATTTATGGGATTCCATGAACAGCAGCATTTTACGCAGCCACCCGCACATTATACGGAAGCATCACTGGTAAAAGCGCTGGAAGAATTGGGAATTGGACGCCCTAGTACGTACGCTCCAACCATTACTACGATTATCGCCCGCAGATACGTGGCAAAGGAACAGAAAAATCTGTATATCACAGAATTGGGTGAAGTGGTCAACCAGATGATGAAACAGGCGTTCCCAAGTATCGTGGATGTGAATTTTACAGCTACATTGGAAGATCTGCTGGACAAAGTAGGTGATGGAACCATTGACTGGAAAGTTGTTGTACGAAATTTCTATCCTGATTTGGATGAGGCAGTTAAAGCTGCCGAAAAGGAACTGGAAGAAGTAAAACTGGAAGATGAAGTAACCGATATCATTTGTGAAAACTGTGGACGTAACATGGTCATCAAATATGGTCCTCATGGACGTTTCCTTGCGTGTCCAGGATTTCCGGAATGTCGCAACACCAAACCATATCTGGAAAAGATTGGTGTACAGTGTCCGAAATGTGGAAAAGAAGTCGTGTTAAGAAAAACGAAAAAAGGACGTAAATACTATGGTTGTGAAGATAACCCAGAATGTGATTTTATGTCCTGGCAGAAACCTTTGAATGAAAAATGTCCGAATTGTGGCGGATATATGCTGGAAAAGGGCAACAAAAAGGTATGTGCAGATGAAAAATGTGGATACATTACTGTGAAATAGAGAAAATCGCTGAGATTATTCAAATAATTTCAGCGATTTTTTTGTATATAGTGTTAAAATTGAGAAAAAAACGAATAGTCAGAAAACAAGCAAAAAACGAGAAAATAGTATTGATATTTGCAGGCTTGCATGTTACAATAAAGAAAATTAAGTAGTGAAGTATCGTCAGAAAGGAGAAAAAGATGAGTGTACAGCTGCTGGATAAAACCAGAAAGATTAACAAACTGCTGCATAACAACAGCTCAACAAAAGTAGTATTTAACGATATTTGTAAAGTAATGATGGAAACACTGGATTCTAACATTCTGGTAATCAGTAAAAAAGGAAAAGTTCTTGGTGTCGCCCTTTGTCCTGGTGTAGAAGAAATTACAGAATTGATTGAAGATAAAGTAGGAAGTCATGTAGATCCACTATTGAATGACAGATTTTTAAGTGTATTATCTACAAAAGAAAATGTAAATCTTCAGACGCTCGGATTCGAAGGGGATAATATCATGCAGTATCGTGCAATCATCAATCCAATCGATATTGCCGGCGAACGTCTCGGTACGGTATTTATGTATCGAAGTGCAGATCAGTACGATATTGAAGATATTATTGTCAGCGAATATGGAACGACCGTAGTAGGCCTGGAAATGATGCGTTCTGTAAATGAAGAAAACGCAGAAGAAGCCAGAAAGGTACAGGTTGTAAAATCTGCATTTAACACCTTGTCTTTCTCAGAATTGGAAGCGATCATCCATATTTTCGACGAATTAAATGGAGACGAGGGAATTCTTGTAGCAAGTAAAATTGCAGACCGCGTAGGAATCACTCGTTCCGTTATTGTAAATGCACTGAGAAAATTTGAAAGTGCAGGAGTCATCGAATCCAGATCCAGTGGGATGAAAGGTACTTATATCAAAGTTCTGAATGAAGTAATCTTCGATGAACTGGAAGAATTACGAACAAGAAAAAATCTGAAAACATATGATAAAGAAAAATAAGAAGCAAAAGAGGTATCGCATATGCGGTATCTCTTTTTTGCGACCAATTTTAGCGTATTCTGTCGGTAAAATATAAAAAGCTGAGAAAAAACGAGAAAACAAGAGATAATAAGAGTAAATATAATAAAATATGGAAAAATAAACTAAAAACAGAAGTTGCTAAAATGAAGCAAAGTCACTAATATAAGGACTATCGGTAGCACTCGACCAAAGCGAGTGCTAATAAAACGCGGATTACTCAAAAGGAGGATTATAGATATGAGATTAGTACCATTAGGAGACAGAGTTGTTTTGAAACAGGTTGTTGCAGAAACTACAACAAAATCCGGTATTGTATTGGCTTCCCAGACACAGGAAAAACCACAGCAGGCAGAAGTTGTTGCTGTAGGACCTGGCGGAATGGTAGATGGTAAAGAAGTAAAAATGGAAGTTGCAGTAGGAGATCAGGTTATTTACTCCAAGTATGCTGGAACAGAAGTAAAATTAGACGGAGAAGAATATATCATTTTAAAACAGGGTGATATTTTAGCAATCGTAAAATAATCTATTTTCGCATAATATTTGATAAAACAGGAGGAATTTGAGTCATGGCAAAAGAAATTAAATTTGGTGCTGACGCCAGAGCAGCTCTGGAAAAAGGTGTAAACCAGTTGGCAGATACAGTAAGAGTAACATTAGGACCAAAAGGAAGAAACGTAGTTCTTGCAAAACCATATGGTAATCCACTGATCACAAACGATGGTGTTACAATCGCAAAAGAAATCGAACTGGAAGACGGTTTCGAAAACATGGGTGCTCAGCTGATTCGTGAAGTTGCAGCGAAAACTAACGATGTAGCAGGTGATGGTACAACAACAGCTACAGTACTTGCACAGGCTATGGTAAACGAAGGAATGAAAAACCTGGCAGCAGGCGCTAACCCAATCGTTTTAAGAAAAGGTATGAAAAAAGCAACAGACAAAGCTGTTGAAGTAATCGCTTCCATGAGCAAACAGGTAGAAGGAAAAGAACACATTGCAAGAGTTGCAGCAGTATCTTCCGGAGATGAAGAAGTTGGTGCACTGGTTGCAGAAGCTATGGAAAAAGTTTCCAAAGATGGTGTTATCACAATTGAAGAATCCAAAACAATGAAAACAGAACTGGATCTGGTAGAAGGTATGCAGTTTGACCGTGGATATATTTCCGCATATATGGCAACAGATACAGAAAAAATGGAAGCAGTTCTGGAAAATCCATACATCCTGATCACAGATAAGAAAATTTCCAATATTCAGGAAATCCTGCCAGTTCTGGAACAGATCGTTCAGTCTGGTGCAAAACTGCTGATCATTGCAGAAGATATCGAAGGAGAAGCTCTGACAACTCTGATCGTTAACAAATTAAGAGGAACATTCTCCGTTGCAGCAGTAAAAGCTCCAGGATATGGTGACAGAAGAAAAGAAATGCTGAGAGATATCGCTATCTTAACAGGTGGTCAGGTAATCTCCGAAGAACTTGGTCTGGATCTGAAAGAAACTACTATGGCACAGCTTGGACGTGCAAAATCTGTTAAAGTTGCAAAAGAAAGTACAGTAATCGTAGATGGAAACGGTTCCAGAGAAGAAATCGCAAGAAGAATCGGTCAGATCAAAGCTCAGATTGCAGAAACAACATCTGAATTTGACAGAGAAAAACTGCAGGAAAGACTTGCAAAACTGGCTGGTGGTGTAGCAGTTATCCGTGTTGGTGCAGCTACAGAAACAGAAATGAAAGAAGCAAAACTGCGTATGGAAGATGCTCTGGCAGCTACAAAAGCAGCAGTTGAAGAAGGTATTATCGCAGGTGGTGGATCTGCATATATCCATACAACAAAAGCTCTGAAAGAACTGGTAGATACACTGGAAGGTGATGAAAAAACAGGAGCTAAGATCATTATGAAAGCTCTGGAAGCACCATTGTATCATATCGCTGCAAACGCAGGTCTGGAAGGTTCTGTTATCATCAATAAAGTAAGAGAATCTGAAGTAGGAATCGGTTTCGATGCTTACAAAGAAGAATATGTAGATATGGTAAAAGCAGGTATCCTTGACCCTGCAAAAGTAACAAGAAGCGCTCTGCAGAACGCAACAAGCGTAGCTTCTACTCTGTTGACAACAGAATCTGTTGTATCTATTATTAAAGAAGATACTCCAGCTATGGCAGGCGGAAACCCAGGAATGGGCATGATGTAATATAACGAATAAATTTACAGAAAATTTTAACAAAAAATTCACAAAAACAGGAGTCATTCGAATAGACGGTGACTCCTGTTTATGTTAAAATAAAAGAAGTTTTTAGTCAGGGGTTTAAAGTGGTAAGTAAAATCCATAGTTTAGAAAGGGTACAAGATGACAGAAAAACGATACGAAAGCGATTTGACGGCGAAAGAGAAACGACAGATAGAATGGGAAAAAATTAAAAATATGAACTGGAAAGAACGTATAGAACATATATGGTTATATTATAAAGTTCATATGATTATTCTTCTTGCGATTCTTTGTTTTATTGGTCTTATCGTTCAGTCCATTGAAAATCGCAAACACGAAACCATGCTGAATGTGACAATTATAAATAGTGGTATACAGGATATGGACGGTCTGGAAGCTGATTTTAAAGCATATCTGGGAGATGAAGAAAAATACCATGAATATGTAGTTGATTCCAATTATTATCTTACAGGAAATGATTCCAGTGATTATAATTATGTTATCAAGCTGACGACAATGGTTGGAGCACAGGAAATCGATGTCTTTATTGCAACCAAAGAACAGTTTGAGAAGTATGATGAAATGGATGCATTTGTACCGATGGATGAATTGCTTACCCCTGAGCAGATAGAATATTTTGGTGATGACGTGAGCGAAACCTGCCTGCATTTCACAGAAAGTGAAAAGCTGGAGGAATTTGGTTTACTTCCGGGAAATGATTACTATCTGTGCGTTTTTGTATATACCGAACATTTGGATTATGCAAAAGAATTTATTAATTACGCATTTGGAGGAGAAGTGTAATGGCTGAGTTATACTATGAAGAACTTGTCAAAAGAAAAGAAAGAGGAGTCGATAAGTTGATCCGTTATGGATTGATGCTCCTTACAGCAGCACTGGTGGTATTGGCATTATTGTCATGGAACCTGATTATTATTGCTGTGGCAATTGTTGTTTGTGTAGCGGATATTTTTATTTTCCCTAATCTGAGTATTGAATGGGAATATCAGTATGTAAATGGCGAACTGGATGTCGATAAGATTATGAACAAACAGAAAAGAAAACGTGTAAAATCATTTGAAGTGACAAATGCAGAAATCATTGCTCCAGCACGTTCTCATCGTTTGGACTATTACAATAGCAATAACAAATTAAAAACATATGATTTCACATCTGCAGATCCAGATAAATCTAATCTTGCATATGCAATGATCATTGCGGATGATAATGAAACAACAAAAGTTCTTTTTGAGCCAACAACAGATATGTTGAAAGACATGAGATTAAAAGCTCCAAGAAAAGTATTTTATGATTAAAATGAAACAGTCTCTTTCGGGAGGCTGTTTTTTCTATTCTAGAAAACTATTTATAAAAACGATTCTTATAAAAAATTTGATTGTTTATAAGAAAAATTTAAGAAATGTGCAGAGGTTCTTGTGATACAATAAAAACACCTAGAAAATACGAAAGAGGGGTTATATGGAAGGGAGAACGCAAGGGGAGAAAAGCAAACGTCGAAGAAAAAGAAGACGTACAAAAATGACAAAAGAAAGGCGCCAAAAACAGCTGCGACGCAGAGTAATATTGGTTTTATCAGCAGTGACACTCTTTTTGGTCGTTTTTATTTCGGTAAGGGAAAAGTTACTTTCATCAGGAGATTCGGCACAAAGTGTAAACAATCAGATTGCAGAAGGGGATACGTATAGTTCTGATTGGATAGGAGCGCCTGAAATTGATGTACAGCTATTGGACGTAAACGAATATTCAAGACCAGGGATTGCTCTGGACCAGGTGAATGGAATTGTGATCCATTATATTGGAAATCCTGGAACAAGCGCACAGGCAAATCGTGACTATTTTAATGCATTGAAAGATGCACATATTACAAAAGCAAGCAGCCATTTTGTTGTTGGATTAGAAGGGGAAATTATCCAGTGTGTTCCAACTTCTGAAATTTCTTATGCATCAAATGACAGAAATAAGGATACGATAGCTATAGAGTGTTGTCATCCCGATGAAACGGGGCAATTTAATGCGGACACCTATCAATCCATGGTTGATTTGACGGGCTGGTTATGCTACCGTTTTCAATTAACGAGTGAAGATGTTATTCGTCATCATGATGTTACAGGGAAGATCTGTCCGAAATATTTTGTAGAACATGAAGATGCATGGGCACAATTTAAGCAGGATGTATCTGATAAGATTGCTGAAATACAAAATATGAAGGTATAAGTAGCCGATTGTGCAAAATGTAAGAAAAGCTTCAGAAAAAAAAGCTTGAAAACTGTTGCAAAAACAAATAAACATGTTACAATAGTTTTACAAAAAAGTTAAGGGTGATCACATGGATTTATATGAAGCGATGTTTGTCCGAAAATCTATTCGGAATTATATACATGAGCCTTTGCAGCCAAAGGTATTGGAAGGGATTGTGGAACAGATTGACCACATAACCAGTTTATTTGGTGGAATTGAAACGGAAATGGCTGTTGTAGATAATACACAGGAACAGCATAAAATGCTGGGAATGTTAGGGGTAAAAGCTCCGTATTATCTGATGTTGTATTCAGAAGAGAAAGATCGTGCGATGATGAACGCGGGATATCTGATGGAACAGATTTCTTTGTATTTATATACGCAGGGGATAGGAAATTGTTTTCTGGGCGTACCTGTTTTAAAGAAAGCGTATCGTATGCGTGGAAACAAAAAATTAATGGCTGTCTTAGCATTTGGTACCGCTAAAGGCTCCTGTTATAGAAAACATATTGATGCAAGAAGAATGGAATTAAATGAATTGTGTGTGTTTAAGGAAGCGCCAAGACAGTGGATGAAGCAGCTTCTGGAAGCTGCAAGAATGGCTCCATCTTCCTTGAATTCCCAGCCATGGAGATTTGTTGTATTTGATAACCGGATTCACGTGTTTTCTAAAAAGCATGCATTGAGCCGATTGGGTAAATGGGATGAGTTGAATTTTGGAATTATGTTTGCAAATATGCAGGTGGTTGCTGAAGAATGTTGGCTGGATATCGATTTGATTCGTCTGGATGAGCTGACACAGAAGCATTTTCCCAATAATCAGTATGTGTTAAGCGTTGTATTGCGCCCATAAACGCAAAAAAAGAAAATGTAGAAAAAATTTGAAAAAAATGAAAAATTCATGTTGACATTTTCTGATATGTGTAGTATATTATTCTTGTCCAAAGGGACAGGAAATGCACGAGTGGCTCAGTGGTGGAGTATCGCCTTGCCAAGGCGAGGGTCGCGGGTTCGAATCCCGTCTCGTGCTCTTAAGGATTCTCGAAAGAGAATCCTTTTTTTGTGTTGTAGGAAAGTAATCTGAATAGTGTTGAAATTCGCTCATTCGTGCGTTTTTGTGGTTTGATCCGAAGTAGCCTGGGTCTATACAGATTTTTGGATTTGCGAGACCCTCTACGTGATACTTTTTCACTGTTTTTTACTTCATTTCATGTCAAACAGGGTATATATACACAGAAACAAGGTTGCCAGACCCCCAAAATACTGAAAATCGGGGTCTGGCAACCTTAAATCTTATAAAAATACACGGTAATTCTAAGACATACCCTTATAATAGGAAGAAATACATTACCGTGCATTATTTGTTTGTTGTTACATTTCTAATTCATATGCGGATTCACCCACACAATTGATTTTGGTTCGATAGAATGCGCTCATTGCCTGATAAAGAGCATAACCATCTTTCATTCCGCCGGTTTCATATGGGGAATGCATACCCAGAATAGCCACACCGATATCTACAGTTGGAATGGAGACCTGAAGCATAGAAAGATTTCCCAGTGTCGAACCACCCAAAACATCAGAATGATTGAAAAATACCTGTACAGGAATATCATTTTGTTCACACAGCAGACGGAATACACCACTGGTAACGCCATCAGATGTATATCTCTGGTTTGCAGAATATTTTACCAATACACCACCATTTAAATATGGATGGTTGGTTGGGTCGGATTTTCCAGTATGGTTTGGATGTAATGCGTGTCCATTGTCTGCGGATAACAAAAATCCCTTTGCGATGGACTGGATATATTCTTCATGGGTATAGCCCAGTGCATGAGAGATACGTTTCAGGCAATCTTTCATAAATGTGGAACAAGCCCCCTGCTGGCTGTGACTTCCTACCTCTTCGGAATCAAAAATAACAGCTCCGGTGATCACTTCTGGATGTGCGTTTTCTGCGATGGCACGGATAGAAGCATATGCACATTCCAGGTCGTCTAATTTTGGACTGGAAATAAATTCTTCATTTGCGCCCCAAACCTTTCCTTCCATACGATTATATAAATACAAATCCGTAGTGAGAATCTGTTCAGCGGAAACACCTAATTCGTTTGCTACCAATTCTTTGATGGAAAAATCTTTTTCACCACTTCCAATCAATGGAAGCATATCTGTCTGTGCCTGGTATTTGTAACCGTCGTTTACGCCTCGGTTCATATGGATTGCCAGATTTACGATCATAGCCAGGTCTCGGTTAAAATGAACCAGACGGCTGGAAATTCCTTTTTCATCTTTTACAATAGCACGTCCGGCAATGGAAAGTGGTCTGTCAAACCAAGGTGCCATCAAAGAGCCGCCGTATTTTTCTACATTTAATTTGGTATAATGACCTTCTACAGAAATTTCGCAGTTATCTTTTAATTTGTAGCAAGGAGAGTCGCTGTGGCTTGCTACAAGTTGAAATGGAAATGGTTTTTTGGAAAAATCTGCTGGCATACGAAAAGCAAACAAAGAGGATTGATTACGGGTAACGTAATATTTTCCATTTGGCTGCAAATCCCAGGTATCGTGTTCGGATAAACGAGTGAAACCTTCTGTGTCTAAATATTTACCGGCAGCTTCTATTGCGTGAAACGCAGTAGGGCTGGATTTGATATATTGGAATAAGTCTTGATTATATGCTTGTATCTGCATAACGAAAATCCTCCTGGTGTCTAAAATATAGTCCCATACATTATAACAAAATATCGTATAAATTGACAAGAAAGATAGACAATTTTAGACGTAATAGATATAATTATTATGATTGGGCATTTCTCGCCCGGAAGATAGGAGGATAAAGAAATGAAAAAAATGTGGGAAGAATTTAAAGCCTTTGCGTTCAAAGGCAACGTGATCGACATGGCAGTCGGTGTTGTTATTGGGGGTGCGTTCAGCAGTATTGTTACTTCCTTGGTAAATGATATTCTGATGCCATTGCTCGGTGCTCTTACTGGAGGTATCAATTTCTCTGATAAGAAATTGGTTATCAGCAATGCACTTTTAGAATCAGGTGAACCTGCAGCAATCGCATACGGAAGTTTTATTCAGAATATCATTGATTTCCTGATCATCGCTGTATGTATTTTTGCAATGGTAAAATTGATCAGTAAAGTAACAGCTGGATTAAAGAAAGAAGAAGAACCAGCACCAGAAGCACCAAAAGGACCAACACAGGAAGAACTTTTGGCAGAAATCAGAGATTTGTTAAAAGAACAGAACAAATAATCTGAATAGGAGAAATGAAATATGTTTGGAACGACATTGGACTGGATTTTTGCGGCAGCTATGGGAATTATGTCTGTGTTGCTTCTTCTTGGAAAAGGTGATTTCATGTTGAAATCATCGAATGAGAAGACCAAAAAACGGACAAAAGAAGAACATTTGCGATACAGTAGAATGATGGGTATTTTTACAGCAATTCTGGCGGTGGATGAGCTGGTGGTTGCGATGTTTCCGGATAATTCTGTAATCTTGATTATGTGTCCAATTGTAGCATTGGTAGATGTGCTTGTAATTGCGGTTTTCGCAAAAAAATATTTTTAAATTTGTGATGATACATAAAATTGCAGCAAACTGATACCATTAATTTTACATAGATTTAACAATAATCTAACAAAAGGTATAGATGTTAACTGTTAAACTTATGAAGTAAAAATTTGAATTAATGTTACTATTTAGGAGGAAACTATGGATATCTTTAATGTATTAACTATGGTCGGCGGACTTGCCCTGTTTTTATATGGGATGCATATTATGGGCGACGCTCTTGCCAAAGTATCCGGGGGAAAACTTGAAAGAATCTTAGAAAATCTTACATCGAATCCACTCAAAGCCGTACTTTTGGGTGCCGGTGTAACAGCAGTTATCCAGTCATCATCAGCAACAACCGTTATGGTCGTTGGTTTTGTAAACTCTGGAATCATGAAACTGTCTCAGGCAGTAGGAATTATCATGGGTGCCAACATTGGTACAACCGTTACTTCCTGGATTCTCAGCTTGACTGGTCTGGAAGGCGACAATATTTTTATTAAATTGTTAAAGCCAACATCATTTTCACCAATCCTGGCACTGATTGGTATTGTTTTCATTATGTTCCTAAAAAATGAAAAGAAAAAAGATCTTGGAACTATTTTGATTGGTTTTTCAATTTTGATGTTTGGTATGGACAGTATGAGTGGTGCAGTAAAGCCTCTGGCAGATGTTCCAGAATTTACAAGCATTCTGCTCAAATTCTCTAACCCAGTACTGGGTATGATCGCAGGTGCGGTATTGACAGCGATCATTCAGAGTTCTTCCGCATCCGTTGGTATTTTGCAGGCACTTTGTGTAACAGGTGCCGTAAGTTATGGTTCCGCATTACCAATTATCATGGGGCAGAACATCGGTACCTGTGTAACCGCGATTATTTCTTCCATCGGTGCTACCAAAAATGCGAAACGTGCCTCTTTGGTACATTTGTACTTTAACTTGATTGGTACGATTATTTTTATGATCTTGTTCTATACGTTAAATGCGTTCATCGGATTTGAATTTTTAGGTGAAGCAGCAAACGGAGCAGGTATCGCAGTGATTCATACATGCTTTAACGTATTTGCTACCTGTCTTCTTCTTCCATTTGGAAAAGGATTGGAAAAACTGGCTTGCCTTACAATCAGAGACAAAGAAGAAGACAAAGAAACAGAAGAAACGACAACATTACTGGATCCTCGTTTCCTGGAAAAACCAGCATTTGCTATGGAACAGTGTATCAATGTAGCTGCACAGATGGCAGATGCGTCCAAAGAAACACTGTTTACAGCTATGGAACTGCTTCATAATTATACAGATGAAAAAGCAGAGCTTGTCAGCAAATTGGAAACAATCGTAGATAACTATGAAGATGAACTGGGAAGTTATCTGGTAAAACTGGGCAGAAAGAATCTGAACAGACACGACAGCCATACATTGTCTATTATTCTGCATTGTATTGGGGATTTTGAAAGAATTTCTGACCATGCGATTAATATCATGGAAGCTGCTCAGGAAATGAGCGAAAAAGGATTGGAATTCTCCAAGAAAGCAGAAGAAGAATTGGAAGTATTCTGTCATGCAGTCAGAGACATCGTAACGGATTCTTATACTGTATTTACTAATCAGGATTTTAAACTTGCACAGAAGATTGAGCCATTGGAAGAAGTAATCGATGGATTGAATACAGAAATCAAAGCTCGTCATATTCGCAGACTTCGTAATGGAAAATGTACGATCGAGCTGGGATTCCTGCTTTCTGATATTACAACAAGTTTGGAACGTGTTGCAGACCACTGTTCTAACATTGCGGTTTGTGTAACACAGGTTCGTGATGACCAGTATGATACACATAGCTACTTGAATAGTATGAAAAAAGAAGACAGCGATATCTATCGCGGTCTGGTGCTGAATGCACAGGAAAAATACATGTTGCCATAAACGGAGGGACATTAACATATGATTTACTGTGTAGAAGATGAAAGAAATATCAGAGAACTTTTGGTATATACGCTTCAGACAACCGGATTTGAAGCGAAAGGGCTGGAAAGTGGTGAACAATTATATAAGGAATTGAATCAACAGGTTCCGGATTTGATTTTGCTGGATATTATGATGCCGGGAGAAGACGGATATCAGATTTTGGCTAAGATTAAAAAAATGCCTGAGGTTCGCGATGTTCCTGTCATCATGGTTACTGCAAAGGGTGACGAATTCGATAAGGTAAAAGGTTTGGACCTGGGAGCAGATGACTATATCACAAAGCCTTTTGGTATGATGGAATTTATTTCCAGAGTAAAGGCTGTTTTACGCAGGAGTGGTCCGAAGCAGCAGGATGTGCTGGTGCATGGAGCGCTGGAAATCAGAATCAAACGTCATGAAGTTTTGGAAAACGGACGTAAGGTAGAACTTACGTTAAAAGAATTTGAATTATTGCGCTATTTGATGGAAAATAAAGGACTTGTTCTGAGCCGGGATCAGATTTTGACGAGAATCTGGGGCTACGATTTTGATGGCGAGACAAGAACCGTAGATGTACATGTAAGAACATTGCGCCAGAAACTGGGCGATGTAGGTTCTTGTATCGAGACCGTCAGAGGAGTCGGTTATCGGATTGGAGATCAGGCATGAAACAACGAATTTTAAAACAGGTGAGTGCTTTGGTTTTTTGTTCAGTTGTGGTGACTTTTATCGTTGTGACGATGGCTTTATATACGCAGTTTGGTCAGTTTATGCAGGAAACGGTAAAAGAAGAAGCCGATTACCTGCGCATGATATTGGATTCGAATGAAGACATTCATTTGGAAGCAGAGATTGAAAATCTGAATTTTGTAAGCAGGGTAACGCTTTTGGATGCGAATGGTACAGTTTTGTATGATTCTGAAAATGATGAAACAATCATGGAAAATCATGGTAACCGTCCAGAGGTTATGGATGCACAAACATATGGAAGCGGCGAGGTACTGAGATATTCGGATACGCTGAACCGCCAGACATTTTATTATGCTGTGCAGTTAAAAGATGGAAATATTCTGCGTATTGCCAGAACAACAGATTCTATTTTGGTGTTTTTGCAGTCTGGGATTGGTATCATGCTGGTGATTCTTGGAGTTGTTCTGTTGTTTGCTTTTTATATTGTACAAAAGCAGACAGAAAAGCTGATAGAACCTATCAATCATTTAGATCTGGAACATCCTTTGCGGGACGTTGCTTATGAAGAATTGAGACCATTGTTGGTCCGGGTCGATGATCAGAACAGACAGATCAAACACCAGGTGCGGGAATTAAAGGAACGCCATGAAGAATATCTGGCTATTACCGAAAACATGAAAGATGGTCTAGTTATGGCTACGCAGACAGAAGTATTGTCAATCAATAAAGCTGCGCAGATTTTGTT
>JAXJUX010000105.1:0-5219 GCA_036308845.1 Ruminococcus sp. | reverse complement strand
GGTGCCGGTGTCGCCGTTGGTGCAGCCGTTGGAGTTGGAGTAGGCGTTGCTGCCACTGTTGGCTCCGGTATCGCTGCGCGCAAAGAATATTTATGCGTATAAACACATACAATCGGAGTTTCCGTATCAATCATACTATAAATTTTCTTTGCCTTGCTAAGCGGCAAATTGATGCATCCATGAGACCCGCTATAATTATAAATATTTCCACCAAAAGAACTTCTCCACTGGGCATCATGCAGTCCGATACCACCATTAAATGGCATCCAGTAATCTACATGAGACTCATAACTATAAGTTCCGTCTGCACGAAGCGTTCCGCGCAGCACCCTGTCTTTTTGTTTATAGGTCAGGAAATAGACACCAGATGGGGTATATCGGTTGGTGACCATCATACCGGAAACCAGCGGGCTATCCAATTCCATTTTTCCATCCACATAATAATACAGATGCTGTTCGGTCAGGTTGATTTCGATATACGTATCACCTAATCCATTGTTGGTTGTATACAATTCTTTGCTGCTGTAAACAGGTTCTCTGGTTACAGATTCCAGATTGTCAATATTTTCTTTTAATGCGGCAATTTCTTTTTTCTGGTTAATTTTCCATCCATAGGTGCCGCCTGTAACTTCTACCGTTTCTCCCGAGGTAGTCGTAAATGGTCTGGCTTTTCCTACGGTGTTGACTTCTTCAGCCAGTTCTTTGACAAAAGCAGTAATTTCCTCATCAAATTTTTCATCATCTTTTACATAATTACCATCTTCGTCCACGTCCAGCCAGGAAACAATCGTTTCACCATCCAGAACTTTTTCGCCGTCCGGCAAGGTATACGTAACGCTGACCTTGGCCAATTCATTCAACTGATCCAGCTGTGTATGTAACTGTTCATCCTCTTTTGTGATTTCCGGTTTCAGATATACACCTGCTTCCTCCAGATTCAGCGTCGTTTCTCTGTTTTTCACGGCGTTCAGCACTGCATCTTCCAACACATCTTCCTGAATCGTAGCCCCTTCTACTTCATCCTGAATCACAAATTCATGTTCTGCAAACTCAATGTATGCATTTTCAGGAGCTATTTGATTTTCTTCCTGTACATGATCCAGTTTTTTCACGGCAGATATTACTTTTTTCTCATTAAAAGTGATTCCCGTTTCGATTTCATAAGAGGAATCACCAAAGCAGCTGGTAAACCACAGATAATGATTTTGCGCATCCATGATTTCCTGCACTCCTCCTGAACTTTCATATTCATACTGAATATCTTTCCCTGAAATGATCTCTTTTTCATTATCACGGAATACAATTTCCAGTTCGTATCCCTCTACCTGTTCTTCCAGCAATGCTTCGACCTCATCCACGGTCATTTTTCCGCAGGAAATATCATTGATTGTAGTCCCTGCAAAAAATACATCCTGATAAGAACTGCACTGCCATCCGTAAAATGCAACCAGTGCAGTACATGCACCTGCTGCAATTGCTAAAATTTTGTTTCGTTTCGTTTTTTCCATAGAACTCCCCTAATATAATAAATTGTAACCATTCACGAAAGAGCTTTCTCGAACTAAAATCCTTCCAGTCTTCTCTGTTTTCTCAACTGGTATCTCTTTTCTCCCCCAAGCCACTCGGCTTTTTCCTGCTCTGTCTCTACGATCAGACCAGGTACAGGAACCGGACGATGATTTTCATCTACAGCAACCATCACAACGTAAGCACGATTGATCATCATCCGCATCCCTTTTTTATTTTCCACATAAGTATCTACACGCACTTCCATGGATGATTTTCCTACGTATGTAATTTTCCCCCTTAATACGATTACATCATCTACGGTCGCTCCGTGTTTAAAGTTCAGATTGTCCACCGCAGCAGTCGTAATGTCTGATTCGCTGTGACGCATAGACACAATACTGGCGATTTCATCAATCCAACTCATAAGTTCCCCACCAAACAGATTGCCATATCGATTCAAATAGCACGGACGCATCAAATACGTCTGCTCTGTCTGTGAATCTTCTACCCTTTTATACCTTCTCTCCATTTTCTCTCTCCATGTAGCATTAGCGAAGCACACGAATCATGCGAAGTGCTTTCACCATATATCTTCCCATAGGGAATTTTCTAAGCTGTTCCGCTGTTGTACCCGTCACCTTTACATACAGAATCATATACGTAATGACTCCAAGAACAACTGCGACTGCCAGGCAAATAATATTGATTGGCAAAACAGCATGCAAACCATAGTAAACAACCCCTGCAACGACTCCCATACCAGCGGATGCTGCCAATGGTTTTCCGTAGCCGTTAACAAAATCATTTTTGTGTCCCAGATATTTTTTCAATGAAATCGCATTGAGTACACACATACATACTGCAAATACAAGACTTGCGATCAATACAGAAAATACTCCGATCTGTGGGAATAGATAAGAAACAGCTGCAACGGTAATGACATTTAATACCAGTGAAATTGCAGAGTTTCGAAGCGGAATCTTCGCCTGTCCGATTGCCTGCAATACCCCATTGGTAATGGTTGACAATGCAGAGAAAATAACAGAAATAGAACCTACCATCAACAAAATTCCGGAAAGCTCACTGCTGCTTGGGAACAGCAATTTCATGATCGGGAATGCCAAAACGGACAAACCAACTGCTGCCGGGATACACAAAAACATTGTTAAGGTAATTCCTTCGTTAATCTTATTATTTGCATTTTCAAATTCTTTCATCGCATATCTGCTGGAAATTTCCGGCATCATGGCAGAAGAAGTCGCACTGGAGAGTGCCAATGGAATGTTGATCAGAGAAATATAATAATTGCTGTATTCTCCCCACTGTGCACTTACTGTTTCCGGATCAATGTTGCGCAAAGCCAGAATATCCGAAAAGATTTTGGAATCCAGATAGCTGCTCGCATTATATACAAAGGTGTTGAAAATAATCGGTGTTACCATCAGGAAAATAATTTTCAATACACTTCCCATGCTTTCCACTTCTGTGGTCTTATCACTGGCGATATTTTTCATAAATGATTTTCTGTTTACCGCATACACGATCAACATGAAAATCAGCGCAACCACAACTCCGGTGCCAGTACCTAAGGTACCGCCGGCAGCGCCCCAGATTGCTTTGCTCTGTTCGTCCGTACCAAAACTACTAATAAGCACCCATGCAGCTCCGATACTTACAATCGCATGCGCAATCTGCTCTAAAATCTGAGAAATGGATGTTGGCAGCATCGTGCTGTGTGCCTGGAAAAACCCACGCAAAACACCCAGAATCGCAGAAAGGAAAATAGTTGGAGCCAGCATCTGCAGGGCAAGCATTGCCTCCTGCTGATTCACCGGAAGCAGATAATTTCCGAAGAAATACGCAATCAGCGCTGCCGCACCGCCTACAACTACTGCATAGATCAAAGCACCGTGAAATACACGCTGTGCATTTTTAAACTGTTTCAATGCCAGTCGTTCTGACACGACTTTCGAAACTGCCATCGGAATACTGTAGGAGGAAATCAATAACAGGATAACGTAAACGTTATTGGCATAACCATAATATCCCATTCCCACATTTCCAACGACTGTACTTAAAGGGCTTTTATATAAAAGTCCAATTACTCTTGAAATCAATGTTGCCATCATCAAAAATGATGCATTCTTTACAAGAGCATTTCCTTTATTTTCACTCATAATTTCTCCTTTCGTTATGTTTGTCCCTTGTTCAGTAATTTTGTTCACGAAGACAAGGCTTGTTCATTTTACACGTTTTCTATCTGCCAGTCAATCGCTCGTAATCCGTGACTTACCAGATATTCATTGGTCTTACTGAACGGACGGCTTCCAAAAAATCCGCGGTACACAGAAAGCGGACTTGGATGCGGCGCTTCCAAAATCAGATGTTTTTCTGCATTCAGCATACTTTTTTTCATCTGTGCCGGACGTCCCCAAAGGATAAATACCATCGGGCGGTCTTCTTTTGCAAGCGCACGAATGGCAGCATCGGTAAATTCTTCCCAACCGATACCACGATGCGAGTTTGCCTGATGTGCCCGAACCGTTAATACCGTATTCAACAACAGCACTCCCTGTCTCGCCCATTTTTCCAAATATCCATTGTTCGGAATGTAGCATCCCATGTCATCTTCCAGTTCTTTGTAAATGTTCACCAGAGACGGCGGAATATCTACATCCGGTTTTACAGAAAAACACAATCCATGGGCCTGCCCATCTCCATGATAAGGGTCCTGCCCGATAATTACTACTTTTACATCTTCAAACGGGGTAAAATGAAACGCATTGAAAATATCATCACCCGCCGGAAAAATCTGTCGTGTGGAATATTCTTCCCCTACCGTCTGAAATAATTTTTTATAATATGGCTTATGAAATTCTTCTTTGAGAACCTTCGCCCATGTACCTGAAATCGGAGGCATCCTTCTTTCTCCTTCTCTTTTGTCTAAAGTCTGACTGGCAAGCCACGACCCTGTAAATACTCTTTTACTTCTTTAATCTCTAATTCTTTATAATGGAACAAAGAGGCTGCCAATGCCGCATCTGCTCCACCTTCTGTCAGGGCATCATAAAAATGTTCCAATGTCCCCGCACCGCCGGAAGCAATCACAGGGATAGAAACCGCATCCGCAATCGCTCTGGTAAGCTTCAGATCATATCCGGCTTTTGTTCCGTCACCATCCATGCTGGTCAGAAGGATTTCGCCTGCCCCAAGCGCTTCTGCTTTTTTCGCCCATTCTACAGCGTCCAGTCCTACATCGACACGACCGCCGTTTTTGTAGACATTCCAGCCGCTTCCATCGGCTCTCATTTTGGCATCAATCGCAACAACGACACACTGGCTTCCAAATTTTAAGGCAGCCTCCTGAATCAATTCCGGGCGATTCAGCGCGGCAGAATTGATAGAAATCTTATCTGCGCCTTCTCTTAATAACAGTTTAAAATCATCCACGGTACGAATACCACCGCCTACTGTAAACGGAATAAAGACATTGGCAGCTACCTGACGAACCATGTCCACAACTGTTTTTCTCTGGTCGGAAGATGCCGTGATATCCAAAAATACCACTTCATCTGCACCAGCCTCGTCATATGCCTTCGCAACCGCTACCGGATCTCCTGCATCCTGCAGATTTACAAAGTTTACCCCTTTTACTACTCTCCCATTATTTACCTCTAAACAAGGAATAATACGTTTCGTCAACATGTTAT
>JAXJUX010000104.1:0-2308 GCA_036308845.1 Ruminococcus sp. | reverse complement strand
GAAAACAAGTTCCTTTTTAAAATGTTATCAGGAAATGATAAATGCGGGAATCAAGCCGCTGATCGTGAAAGGTCTGATTTGCCGATTGTTATATAAAAATCCGGATTTGCGCAAATCTTCCGATGAAGATTTGTTGATTTCCAAAGCGGATTTTGCAAAGTGCGACAAATTTTTACTGGAATATGGATTTAGCAGGGATGATATAGATCTTGCAAATCCTCCGTATGAAGTTTCTTATTTTAACCGTGCGACAGGAAATCTTTTAGAAATCCATACCGCATTGATGCCGGAGGACGATGGAAAGTTCCAGAAAATGAACAGCTTTTTTGCAAATGCGTTTGAGAATGCTGTTGCGGTGAATGCAGAGGGCACGACCGTATATACTTTGAAAGAAGAACAGCATTTGTTGTATTTGCTTTGCCATGCATTTAAACATTTCGTATCCAGCGGATTTGGTGTTCGCCAGTTATGTGATATTTTGCAGATGGCGGAAAAAGATGGAGCCAAAATCGATTGGACAAGTTTTTTAAAACAGGTACGTGCTTTGGAAATGTATACTTTTTTCATGAACTTACTGGATATTGGGGAAAAATATCTGGGATTTGACTGGGAAAAATCCGGCTGTCCGCGCCCATCCCGAATGAAAATGGACAACGAAGATCTGATAAAAGATATTTTGGATGGCGGTGTGTATGGAAGCAGCAGCGTCGGACGACTGCACAGCGCCAACATCACATTGACGGCATTTAAAAACGGGCAGGAGGAAGAACAGGGTGTTTCACTGAAAACATCCTTGTTCCCACCCTACGAATATATGAAGGCCCGTTACCCATACGTAAAGAAGGCCGCTGTTTTATTGCCTGTCGCCTGGGTACATCGAATGGTAAATTATGCCGTGCAGACGGTATCCTTGAAAATCAACGGGGAAAAAGATGTAAACAGCATTGCGATAGGGAAAGAACGGTTGAAATTGTTGAGGAAGTATGGGAAGGGGAAATCATGAGTGTGCAAACAAAAAGTATGACGCAACCCTATTTTATCGATAAGACAGAATACGTAGAGAAGGAAATTGCACAATTTCCTTCTCTTTATATAGAGGGAGCTGCGGCCTGTGGTAAATCGGTGGCAGTGCAGATGTTGTTGGAACAAAATACGAATGTGAATGGAATCGTCTTTCAGATGGCAGATGAAGCGAAAAATCTGCAGCAGTGGCTGACCAAAATCAGACAGATAAAAGCTTCTTGGCATCAGGATGCAGGTGAGAAATCGATTTGGGTCATTTTGGAGGACATATCCGCCATTAGGGATATGGAAGTTTTGGAAACGATTGCAGATTTCATTTTACATATGCCAGAACATTACAAAGTGATTTTGACAGGGCGGGAAAGACCTGCGGATGTATTTTTGCGTTTGATGTGGAAACGGAAGATGGAATTGTTGCCGCAAAGAGGATTGGTGTTCAGTAAAGATGAAGTTCGCATGCTGGCAGAACAGAGGGGAAGTGCTCTGCATCCGGATGAGGTATATGCCGCTTCCGGTGGATGGCCGGGCTGTGTGGACATGATCCTGCGTCTGTCTGCGAATAAGGTTTATGGGAATCGCATACAGTCGGTTAAAGATTTTCTACAGTGTTATGAGATGGAGACGTATATTCGGCAGGAAATTTTAGACACGTTATCACCGCAGGAAAAAGAAGTGATGAATGTTGCTGCAATTTGTCCTTGGGTGGCTCCAAATTTGTTCAGGGAAGTTTTTGGTATGGAGGAAATGCGGGAAAGTCTGTTGTCTCTGGAAAGAAAGGGACTTTTGCTGAAAAATGATAAAAATAATCATTGGCAAATGGCTTCGCTGTTTCGCACATATTATGAAAACCTGTATCATAGAGAAAAGGCGCAAAATAAGTCATGGAAGTATCTGGGCGAATGGTATGAGTGCCATGGCTATATCAAAGAAGCAATAGAGTGTTTTCGACGTTCAGATGATGAAAACCTTTTGCGCAATTGTATGCTGAATCATTATCAACAAGTTCCTTTTTTGGGTATTGGTTGGGATGAGGTATTGCGTTGGAAAGAAGCGTTACCAAGGTTGATGTATTTGCGAGGTATGTATTTTCATGCACAGAAAAATGTTAAGGGATTACAAAAGGAAATTCACAGAGTAGAAAAATTGATAGATTCAGATGGAGAGACAAAAGAAATTTTGCTGAATCTTTTATTTGTCATGCCGGAAATTTCTTTGGAAGAATGGCTGCGTTGCCTGGAAAATCCAATCAACCAAAAACAGAAATTTCATTTATATGGAATTCTTG
>JAXJUX010000103.1:0-9219 GCA_036308845.1 Ruminococcus sp. | reverse complement strand
TTGTATTCACCCATAACGATGCCAGCACTCACCAAAACAGAAAGAATGACTCCACTTCCTACAGACCAGTACAATTCCTTTTTGTTCTGTGTGTGAAGAATTTCCTTTACAGCCATACCAATTGCCAGTGCTTCCATAAAGCAGATGACAAAGGTCCATCGATAACTGGTAACGGTCAGATTAAACAATTTTCCACTTATCGGAAAGATGATAGATGCAATTGCCAAAACTACCATGCTAAGAGTCGTTTTTCGATATCTGCGCTTCTGAACCAGTACAGGCAGAGAAATGAAAAACAGACTACTGGTAAACAACATAGCTACTTCATAATAGTTATTCACACCTGTATAATCCTCTGCAATTCCCATAATATTGTTCGAAACAATTCTGGCAAACGAACTGCTTATCCATTCTGCATCATAAGGCTTAAACAGAAAATCCAATCCACCAATTCCCAATACCTCTGTTCTGGCACTGTTTGTAAAATCATTTAAGGTAGCATTCAGACAAACACCGCCGATGCACACACCCAGCACTCCCATCGCACCAAGGCCAACCATCTTTAGAATCAGTTCCTTACATGACTTTTTCTTACAAATACAATATACAAGAACATACAGAGCACTGATAACCGCTGTCGTATACAGGAAATAATAACTGGTAAACAGCATCCAGGTAACCCAAAGTACCAATATCCCATTTCTGGATTTTTCGTTTTCATCCACAAACAGATGCACCAGATACATGAAAATGGTAAACATCACAATAGCAGTCAAAAATCCATAATGCTGCCCCCAAAGCATGATATAACTGGAAAATGTCCATGCAAGTGCTGCCGCCAATGAACCCCATTCATTCTGAATGTGTTTTTGGAAAAATTTGTAACCAAAAATCCCAATCAACAGCAACTTCACATAAACCAGAAAAATAACGCCCCAGACAATCAAACGTTCCGGCAACAACAAAATCGCAAAATTCAACAGATTCAGATACGGAAACATGTTGGAAGTCATATCCATGCCCAATCCTACATTCAGAAAATATGTATCAAAATTCTTTGACTGAAACATATCCGAGAAAAAATAGTACAACGGATAGTTAATATTCAACGTATCATCACCCATACCAGTGAAAAAATACGCACTGTCTCCTACGATAAATTTTGCGAACAAAACTGCATATAAAATACTAATAATTCCAACTAAAATCACATAAGGATTTTTAATTTTCTTCATCGTCATCTTCCTCAAAATTGAGTTTTTCTTCTACCACAACCAGCGGTCTGTCCAGCACACGTGTATTAATACTCAGGACATATTCACCAAGAAGCCCGATAAAGAAAAGCTGCATTGCACCAAGTAAAAATACTCCAATGACAAGTGGTGCGATTCCCGCTGAAAATCTGTCCCAATACAGTAATTTCAAAATCAAATATACAATGGCAACCACAAAACTGGCACCACCCACAAACAGTCCCAAAAACGTAGCCATACGCAAAACCACTTTGGAATAAGATGTAATTCCAATCATCGCATAATCATACAAGCTATAGAAATTATTTTTACTCTTTCCTGCTTTCCGCTTCTGCTGCTGATAAGGAATTTCTTTGTAATCATAACCCAATTCAGCAATAATGCCTCTCAAATAAGGCATCGGATCGTGCAAATCTCTTACCACGTCCACAAAATCCTTATCGTAAAGCCCAAATCCGGTAAAGTGCTCGATATGGTCGATATCTGTGATTTTTCTGATTAATTTGTAATAGCAGGTTCTCACAAAATACATAAATTTCTTTTCCTTGCTGGATTTTTTAATCCCAACAACGATTTTCCATCCCTGCTCCCATTCACGAACAAATTTTACGATCATGTCTACTGGATCCTGGAAATCTGCACACATACGAATGACACAGTCACCATATGCCTGTTTCAAACCATATACCGGTGAACGAAGCTGTCCAAAGTTTCTTGCATTAAAAATCGCTTTAATATGTTTATTTTCTTTACACATCTGACGCAGGTACATTTTCGTCTTGTCTTTGGAATGATTATCGATAAAGATAATTTCGTAATTATATTCCGGAAGTTCATTTTCCATAACATCGACAATTGCCTGTGCCAGCGGTTTTACATTCCCTTCCTCGTTATAGGTAGGAATTACCACTGATATTTTCTTTTTCATATCTTTTATCTCCTGGTGTTCCACAAACTGATCATCTCAGAAATTCCCTGAGAAAACTCGTATTCAGGACAAAATCCTGTATCTTCCCTCAAATTCGTTATGTCTGCACACAAACGCATGACTGGATTAGAAGGATATTCTTTTTTCCCAATTCCAGCGTCCGCCCCCGGCGCCGCCGCATCACGAATATGATAAATATATTCTTTCAAAGGACGACATGTTCCACTTCCCACACAGTAAATAGAACCGTCCTTTCCTTTTTCTCCAATCAGATGAAATGCCTTTCCCGCATCTTTACTGTACAAATAATCCCACAACTGTTCACCTGGCGTAAATGCCGTCTCTTCTCCATTTAAGAACTGGCGAAGCGCCGTCATTACCATGGTACTTTCTTTGTCATAAATACCGTATACGCTGAAAATTCTCGGCCAGATCCATTCCATTCCCAATTCTTTGCAGTACAGTTTGGACAATTGATTGGCTGCTAATTTACACACACCATACGGTGTTGTTGGATGTTCCAGTGCATCAGGACCTATTTTTTCCATATCCAATGGTCCATATTCTGCCTGAGAACCGGCACCGATAAATCGTTTACATCCTAATTTTGATGCTGCCGTCACAGCCTGCAGCGTAAAATCTATATTTTTCTTCTGCAGCAATACGCTTTTATTTCTCGCTGCACCCGTATAGCCCCAGGCAATATGATAAAAAGTATCCCATTCGCCAGAAATAATTTCTGGTAAACGCTCCAGTTCTTCCAGACTGCATTCTGCCAACTGAAGATTAGGATGTTCGGGAAGTCGATTTCTTCTGCTGGTATCTTTGCGGATAACCGCACATACCTTGACACCATGTTTCAGACTTTCCTCAATCAATGCCTGACCAATCATGCTGGTGGCACCGGTAACAATTATTTTTTCCATCTTAATCATTCCTCATATTTTCATCCATTTCTTCTTTGGAAAGGAATGGGTACATATCTTCCAGGGAAGCAGAAACCATGGTTCCATCCGGAAGCTGTCGGGAAGCCAGTTTTGGTTCCGTATTTTGTTTCTTGGTTACAAAAACCTGACACAAACATGGAGATGGACCATCCAATACTTTCTGCAAATCTTCTGCCAAAGTTTCGCTGGAAGTACAGGCGTAATAATCCAATCCATATGCAGGAATCAATTTGGACAAATCAGGGAAACTCAGGTCTCCGCTTTCTTCCCCTACACCGACCAGATTTCCATTGAAATAACTTGTCTGTGTCTGACGGATAGAATGATATCCTTCATTGTTTACTACAAAAATCTTTAATGGCAATTTGTTGTGTTTGATGGTCTGCAGTTCCTGAATATTCATCTGGAAACATCCTTCTCCCATCACACAAACCACTTCTTTTTTACCGCTTCCCACACATACACCGATAGCTGCAGGCAATCCATATCCCATAGATGCAGTTACCGCGTTGGTATAGAATCTCTGATCTTTCTTTAAGTAAATAGCCTGACTTCCAGCAACACGGGAAGTTCCTACACTGACCAGAATCTGTTCGCCCTCTGGAAGCACTTTTGATAATTCTTCATAAAAAGCATAAATATTCGTTCTTCCAGCTTCCAGTTCCTCATAATGTTTTTCAGAAACTACCGGATATTTTTCTTTCCAGTTCTGACATCTGCTTACCCATGCAGCACAGTGTTCACTTCTGGAAAACCAGTTATCTTCCTTTGTACATCCTGCTGCTTCCAGTTTCTGAATCATTTTGTTTATCAAATCTTTTGCATCCCCTACAACCGGAAGGCTTACATGAAGGCTTTCTTTTTTCAATTCTTCCCCATCGATATCATTTAAAATGGTATATGCATCTTTTGCCCATTTTTCAAATGCAAAACCAGTCTGCAAAAAGCTCTGACGACTTCCAATGGACAGGTATACATCGCTGTTTTGTACCGCAAAATTTCCTGCACGGTTACCGGTTCCGCCATTTCTTCCCACATAAAGCGCGTGACCGGATTCCATCAGGTCAATGCTACTCATACCAGTAACTACCGGAATTCCCAATAAATCAACCATCTTCTGAAATTCATCATAGGCATCTGCCAGACGAATGCCATGTCCCGCATACATCACAGGTCTTTTCGCATTTTTAATTTTATCTAAAATCTGTTCTACTACACACTCACTGATTGGCTCTGGCAGTTCCTGTGCATCTTCTGCAGGATCATATACTTTCAAATCATCGGTATCCACAATTGCACTCTGTACATTCAACGGTACATCCAGCCATACAGGTCCCGGTCTTCCCACTTTTGCCAGATACAATGCTTTATCCAGATGATATCCAACTTCTTTTGCATCGGTGATCATCACCGCATATTTTGTCATTGGTTCTACTGACTGCACTACATCATATTCCTGTACACCCATCGTACGGATTTTCAAACCACTGTGACGAACGGTTGTGTCGTATCGAACCTGACCGGAAATTACAATCATCGGAATAGAATCCATCCATGCACACAACGCCCCGGTAATGGCATTGGTTGCCCCAGGTCCTGTAGTCACACATACTGCTGCCATTTTATTATCAACTCTTGCATACGCTTCTGCGGTCATCGCTGCTGCCTGTTCGTGGTGATGATACATACAGGACAACTCCGGACAATGTCCCAGAGAATCGTTCAGATGCATCGCACCGCCTCCAGTAACGGTGAACACATGATGAATGCCCTGTTCCGCCAGACGCTTTGCAATATAATCAGATACTTTTATCTTCATCGTTCTTCACCCCTATTTGTAATCTGGACATTTATTTTCACAAACCATAAATTTACCAGAAGCCTGAATTGGAATTTCATCTACATACGTAACTTTCACTTCCGCTTCTTCTCCCAGATATTTTTTATAAGCATTTACCACTGCATCAACGTCCAGTTTTTCTCTGTCTGCGTTAATCAAAAGCTCGTATTCTTTTTTCCCCCACTGAACACAGCGAGCCTGATGAACAACACCCTGGAAATGGAACAAAATATTCATAAATACATGAATGGAAAGAGGCTCTCCATTACAGTTATACATCAAGGAACCACGTCTTCCGTAGATTTCTACGTATTTTCCATGAATTCTTCCATTTTCATCTTTATACATACGGTATTTTCCGGTATCACCTGTATCGTATCTTACCATCGGGAATGTACGGTTATAGTAGTCAGTAATTACGATTCTTCCCACTTCACCTGGTTCTGCCGGCTCATCGCTGTCCATTTTCAAAATTTCAGGATAGAAGTTGTATAAATCAATCGTATATTCCGGATCTTCACCTAACTGAATGGCAATAAATCCATTTTCATTATTTCCATAGGAACGTACTGGAGAGAATCCAAATAATTTTGTCAAAAGTTCATACGTTTCATCCGGAAGTGCCTCTCCCATAGCAAAAATCATTTCCACATCCCATTTGGAAATATCTCTTTTTGTTCTTTCCAGATACTGAGACAATGCTGTCAATGCACTGGAATAGCTTACCAACACCTGAATTCTTTTCTTTTCAATATCTTTGCAGATATTTTCCAGTGCTTCCTCACCCATATTGGAAATATCAATCATAATCAGGTTGTTTTTGAAAGATTTCCATTGGCTGATGGTATTTTTTCCTTTGATCCATGCACGGAATTCTCCACGTTTCATTCCCAGACGGAAACCATTTAATTCCATACAAGACATAAAGTTCATATTCACACGGTTCATCTTATCTCCATCACACAAAACGGTAAATGGAGTCCCTGTTGAGCCACTGGTACTCAGACGATACAAATTTCCCTGTGTTTTGCTCAGATCAGAAAGAACATCATCGTAATGTTCAATAAAATCCACTTTTGACATAACCGGAAAATCTTCCAATTTCTGCCATTCCGGATGATCTTTATAGTAAGGAGAATGTTCCTTGACATATTTTACAATTGCCTGTTTTCTGCGTTCAATGTATTCTTCTGTAACACCTTCCACCCATTCTCTTTTATTTACTTCTTTTAATTTTTTTAATTTTCCGCCTTTTGCAGCATCCAGAGCATTAAAAGCTACTCTTCTTGCTATTTCACCTGCTTGCATTTATCTGTTTCCTTCCTTCTTTGCCTTTATACTTCCCAACAAAATAACGGCAGCCACGCGGATACAGTTTGCACCTAACACCGCCCAGGCAAATCCTGTCATTCCAAACATTTTTGTACAAAGAACTGTCGCTACTGTTAATATCATAAAATGTGCTGTCTGCAGCCACAATTGCCATTTTTCATCGGTAAATGTCAGTACCAGAATAAATAAAAACGCTGAATACATTCCTAAAATCTGTGAAAGATTCACTACCGTCATCAACCCGCGAACAGCCTCAAATAAATCTCTGTAAAATAACCATACAAACAATGGAGTTCCAATCTGGCAGCACAGGAAGAATACCAAACTTACCACGCCTCCTGCCAGAACTGCTTTCAAAAACTGTTTGCGATTCAACAATTCTTTTCTTTTGGTCAGATAAGAAATAATAATCGTATTGATTGGAGCAATCAAAAGTACCATTGTTTTTCCAACCAGAGAAACCACGTAATATTCCGTAACTTCCACATTTCCCATCATATTTTTCAATACCAGACGGTCAATGTTTAATGTAATATTCGTCACCAGATAAGAAATGGTCAAAAAGAATCCTCTGGTACATGCCACGTGAAAAAATTTGCTTTTTGAAAAGAATCCACGGAAAATCTGACCAGTACATGCCACATACAGAACTGCTGCCAGCTCACCAATCAAAAATATCAATACCCAACAATCAGTTACTTTATAGATTCCATATCCTGCCAGATACCCGCAAGCCAAAAGCATATAATAAATGAAATACCGTTTATAATTTAAATTCAATCGATATTCCACATCACCATAATAACGGAATACGGTAACCAGTAACAGGAAAAATACACCAACTGCCATTGCTGTACTGTCTAAACTGTTTCTGGTAAGAACTAAAATTACTGCACTCCCCAGAATTCCAAATACCAACAGCAGCCAGTTGTAATCTCCATTTTTCACTTCATAATCACGCTGTACCACCAGACGGTTGTTATTTAACGCCTGTCCGATCGACGGACACAAAATGCTGACAAATCCCATGATAAACAAAAGACCTCCCAGCGGTTCTGCACCCATTTCCCGATTTAACAGCGGATAAATGATCAATTGCAAGACACCATTCATTACCAGCATACCACCCATGGTATACATAGTATTGGATGCTATCTTTTTTTGCTGTTTTTCAATTTTCAATGCACTTACGCCTGCCTTTTTAACCACAGAATCCTTTGTGATTCTGATATGCTTCACAACGATTTTCGATATATTTTCGTTTACCGGATGCCAGAACCGGAATCTCATCCACCATACTCACCGTAATTTCTGCTTCTTCGCCCAAGTATGGTTTGATTCTTCCGAGAATTTCTTCTGTATCCATCTCGTCTTTGTTTCCATTCAGCCAGATTGTGTATTTTGTTACATCTTCCTGAATAAAACGATACTGTTTTACACCTTTGATATCCCACAGATTATTGGTGATAATATATGGAGTTACCGGCTTTCCGCTGCAGTCATAGATTAAATCACTGCGTCTTCCGTATAATTCCGTCAGATACAATTTGAATCTGCCATCTTTTTCTACGTGTTTTGCAACTGCAGTATCCCCGTTGTCATAACGCAAAATAGGGAATGCGTAATTATACAAATCCGTAATCACAATTCGTCCCAATTCTCCGTCTTCTGCCGGTTCGTCAGAATCCATTTTCAAAATTTCATAAAAATATGTTTCGGTATCAATATGATAACCATCATCTTCCGCATTCTGAAGCCCCATGATTCCATTTTCTTCATTGGAATACCATGCTCTTACCGGACAACCAAACTGTTTTTCCAGCGTTCTTCGCACTGGGTTTGGCATAGATTCAGAAATTGGAATAATTGCACGAACACAAAAATCCTTGCAATCCATCTGTTTCTTTTCAATGTATGTACTCAATTCTCCCAATGCAGAAGAATATCCTACCAGACATTTTACTTTTTTCTTTTTTATCACCTGCAGCATGTTCTCCAGAGCTTCTTCGTCCATTCTGGAACTGTCCATCATAATCAGGTTTTCCATTAAAAGCTGAATTTTTCCTTTTTTTACGTTATTTACCCACACACGGATAAATGCTTCTTTCATCCCGATACAATAACCGGCTGCTGCACCGAGGAAAATTCCGCCCGCGGTATTATGATTGATTTTATTTTTGTTCTGAATCATGCGCAGAGGTGTACCGGTGGAGCCACTGGTACACATTTCTCTGTTGTCAGACGCATCTTTATAAACGGTTGATAAAAACGCATCATAATTGTCACGGAAGGTATCTTTATTTACCACAGGTAAATCCTGCAACTTCACATTTTCAGAATATCCCTTATAAAAATCTGTTGTTTTTACCGCATGAGAAATCAAAGCCTGAATTCTGTCTTCTGTTTCCTGCACAGAACTTCCTTTTTTCCATGCATATTTAATCTGATTGTAGTATTTTCGAACTTTTCCTCCGCGAAGGGCATCCAGCGTCCAAAATCCTACCCAACGAAGTTTTTCATCCCAACTCATGTTGTTCTCCTCTTATGCCAGTTCCAGAGCTTCTTTGATAGCCTCAGCCATTGCATCCAACATCGCATCTGTCATTCCAGGATATACACCAATCCAGAAGGTATCTTTCAAAATACGGTCTGTATTTTCCAGACTTCCTGCCACGCGGTATCCTGTTCCAGTAGCTCTCATCTGGTCAAAACATGGATGTTTAATCAGGTTTCCGGCAAAAAGCATTCTTGTCTGCACTCCTTTGGATTCCACATACTGAACTACTTTGTTACGGTCCACACCTTCATTACAGGTAATCAGGAAACCAAACCAGCTTGGCTGGGAATTTTTACATGGTTCTGGCAGAATCAGTTTATCTTCTGTTCCTTTTAATGCTTCTTTCAGATAATTGAAATTAT
>JAXJUX010000102.1:0-2185 GCA_036308845.1 Ruminococcus sp. | reverse complement strand
GTCGTAGAAAGGCTGCATATATGTCAAGTTCTCTTGTGCTTTCACTTGGTCTTGGTATTTCCCATAGAGAATATAATCAGAAACCGGCTTCGGATTCTCTTGAAAATTCTTCTTCGACTGCTGAATGCGGAGAATGGAATTTCTCAAGTAAGGTGAGTGGATGTATCGGTCGAAGTTAGCCTTCTGACTTTCAAAGTATGCAGGATCGTTCAATTTGTTGAGGGATATGGAGAGACCACGGGCAAAGATATAAGGTATGGCCGGTGTATCCTTCAATGGTTCCATGATTTCTTCCAGTGTCAGGCTTTGGTCGCCTTTCCAATATCTTTCGTTCAAAAGGTGCAGATGATTGTACATGTTCTCAACTAATCCGAAATTGGATTCAATGATTGTTTGGTTGTCCAATAGAAGGGCTGCATCTTTCAACTTGTCCGTATATTGACGAATGTCGATCTTTTGGTTTCGTGTATAGGCAAATTGATTTAAATTAGAGAACAATGCTTTGTAATAATCAGCCTTCAGCATATCATTGATGTATTGCTTGACCACATCAGTCGGCTGATATTTTTGTACATATTCTTCGTATCTATTCAGTCGTTCCTGATATTCCTTTTCCATGATTTGGTCGAACTCCTCTTGGGTCTCAAACTCTGTCCAATGGCTGTATCTTGGCATGTAGAATCCCCCTTCGGTGAATTGGGTGATTTGCTTGTTCAGATCCGCACCGCTTCCGGTAATGACGGGATGAAGCATGTCCTTGAAGTCGATTTCCAGGTGGATGCTATCGCCGGGTTGGACGTACAAATGTTCCATGTAAGGCTTGATGCTTACTTCGCAAATTTCAGCCTGAAGTCGGAAATTGAAATGGAAACTATTGTCTGAGGCAATAGGAGTGGTATAGGAGGTTTGTCCTTCTTCGAAGAAAGGGAGTTTCAAGACCATTTACTAGACGTGCGGATAGAAATCCCGGTTCTTGACGATGCCTGTAATGATAATTTCGCCTTCGGGTGTGGAGGAAGACGGATTTTGTTGGTTGGCTTGGCATCCGCAGAGTAGAAGGATAGACAAGAGCAGGATAGATAGTGTTTTCATGTGTTTCATGCGATTGATTGATTTTTTTACAAAGTTAATGGTTTGGTCTGTTTGTTATAAGATGTATTTGGTTAAATGTTGTTTGTTTTGTGTTATCGATGTTTAATAATTACTTGGAAAGTCTTTTTAGTTCCAAGTGGTTCCTATGGCTGGAACTAAAAGTTCCACTTAATGGGAATTTTAAAACACCGCCGCGTTTTTTTTAAACGCGACCGCGTTTGGATCAAAACGCGGTCACGTTTGAAAAAAACGCTTGGGCGTTTCAAAAAAAGGCTGTTGTGATATTATTTTAAGGAATTTCATCCGGCTTCAACTCTCGTTCGATAAAGCGTAGGAACACGATGTTTTCTCCTTCTTTCAAATTCCCTGTTTCCATTTGTTCCGGTGTTACCCGATAGGTTTTGAGGCAATGGTTGATTTTGTTCTCGAACATAAAGTGAGTTTTTTTCTCGTATTCCAATATCGTAATTTTTCCCAATTCACCGATATGTACTCTCGCCTTCACATTACGTATAAGTTTCCCTTTCAAGGTCTTTTCCTTGTTCTTGTCTATCCATAGGATACATGCTGCTTTAGGAAATTCCTTTTCTTGAATTTCGGACGTGGTTTCTTCCTGATGGATAGAGGTTGTATGGCTCTTTTTTTCATTGGAAGTACAACCGGTTAGTACTATGCAGAGATAGAGTATGGCTAATAATGTTTTCATGGCTATTCTCGTTTTCATTTTTCTAATGAATTATGCAACAAATATAGCGAATCCTTATTGAATAACGAAGGAAAGCCTATTCTTTATTTTATGAAAAGTGGCTTATATTTCACGGAATCTGTCAAAATAAAGCAGATTCCGTGAAATATAACGCTATTTTTCGTATATTTGTACCCAATCAAACTATCAGTGATTATGCTTATCGGAAGAAAAAAAGAAAAGGAACAGTTGTTGTCGGCTCTTCATTCCGAACAATCGGAATTTATTGCTGTGTATGGTAGAAGACGTGTAGGTAAGACGTACCTCATTCATGAGGCTTATGATTATCATTTTGCCTTTCAACATACAGGGTTGGCCAATTCGAACATGCAAAAGCAATTGAAAAAT
>JAXJUX010000101.1:0-2836 GCA_036308845.1 Ruminococcus sp. | reverse complement strand
CCTTATTGCACTAACAGATGGGGCTGCAACAAGGCAATAAGGACAATCTGACAGACGTTGAATTTCCGCATATGCACTTCACAGGGAGACCTCCATACTGCCGTAACAGATGGGATGCGAAAAACTCAGTAAAATCAAGGGTTTTCCGACATATATAATCGAAATATAAGAGTATTATCATCATGGTTCCAAATGATTTCTTCCACGATGGATCGAATAAAAGTCCCTTTCATATCATTGTCTATATTGACATCTTTTAAAATATCACAGACAGCCTGGATTTTACTGAGCATTTGATTTTTATCATTGCTCTGGTCTTTTACAGAAGGTTCTTTGGAGGAATTGAGCAGCTCTGTCAAATGCTCACGCTCCTTTTGGAGTCGTTGACGGTTTTCTTTGTATTCCTCCAGAGTATCAATTCCGGCTTCATAAGCATCTTTTATCCTGCGCTCGCGATCAGACAACTTCTTTAGTTCTTTTTCGTAAACAAATAGTTCACTTTCCCTTTCCTCAACGGCGGGAGAGTGATAGACAAAAGAAAAATCAGCTCCATTTAACAGGGTATCCAGATATTCCAGCACAGCATTTTCCATTTTGTTTACACTGATGTATTGACTGCCCTGATGGAACCCTTTTGCATACTTCCAACATTGAAAAAACTTATCCCTGCCACCATTGAATGAGAGCGATGATCCACAGATGGAACATTTGATTAGTCCGGATAACCAGTGTTTGCAGACAGATACATTTCTTCTGCGTGAGGGCCTGAACTCTGCTTCCAGCCGTTCGTTGGCGGCCTGAAATAATTCTTTAGAAATAAACGTTTCGTGAACCCCATCTCGTTCGATATCATTCCAGATAATTTTCCCAATGTAAAATCTGTTTTTCAGAATATAAGAAATATTTCTTTTCTCAAATAGGTTTCCGCGTTTTGTAAGAACCTTTCGCTCGTTTAGTTTCCTGGCAATGGCAGTAAAGTCTTTGTGTTCATAAACATATTGGTGAAATATATACTTTACAATCTCAGCTTCTTCCGGAACGATTACAAAAGGCTGTCCATGACCGGGAGAAGCGTAGCCGAGAGAAGGAGTGGACTGATATCCGCCGCGCATTGCCTTTTCGGTCATTCCGCGGATAACTTCTCCAGAAAGATTAATGGAGTAATATTCATCCATCCACTCGATGATACGCTCAATCAGGCTGCCAAATGGTCCTTCAATCAGCGGTTCTGTGATACTGATCACATCAATACTGTACTGCTTTTTGAGCATGGATTTGTAAACAATGCTTTCCTCCTGGTTTCTGGCAAAGCGGGAAAATTTCCAGACAAGGATGGCCTGAAAAGGTCGCTCTGAGGATTTAGCAAGGCCAATCATGCGCTGGAACTCTGGACGCTTATCAGCTTTTCTTCCGGAGATACCATTTTCGATAAAAATCATATCCGGAGATACAAGCATGTTGTGAGATTTCGCATAATCCAGCAGCAGGCGTTTTTGGGCATCGGGCGAGAGTTCCTCTTGCTTATCTGTACTTATTGGACACGGATATACAATGCGGCATCGCGTATAGTATTATCCATAAAGACCACCTCCATTTCTTCATACTATGAAAAATAAGTATAAAAAATACACCTACACAGGTGCGGAGGATTGTGGTATAATTTTCTTGTTGAGGGATGATTATACCGGTTCTCCGGATCCGTGTAGAAAATCTATGTAAAGCCGTTCCTGTTGGCGCAGGGGCGGTTTTATTTATTACGAACTCCAATCGTTCAGAATATCTGCAAATTCTTCGATGGTTATTTCACCATATCTACATTTTCTTATTAGTATTTCAAAACAAATTTGCTTATCCGCCGGAAGTGATCTGTAATATAAAACCAGTTCTAACTCTTCAGTGGATAAAATTTCAATTGTTATATCATCCATAAAATAATTCCTTATATGATATTTGAGGTACGCCCCTGCGGAGCAGGGGCTGTTCTGATTAGTTATGTTTTATGGTTTTTATTCCAGCAATTAAACAAATTAAAGCAAAAAAGAATGCAAGTGTTCCCCAAACCGCGAGGTCTGCATAAACTGCGCTATTCGAAACAGCAAGAAGCCCGCTAAATGCGTAGAATATGCAACAAACAATTGGGCCAGTTTTCTTTCTGGAATTTCTTGTTGCTATGACAATAATACCAGAGGCAATGAACAATATTGCAACAAGCAAACCTGCAGATCCACCAACATCGCCAGTGGGCTCCAAAGTATTAACGAGCCCAGCGGCAGCAGATTGAAAAAGGATGATTAAAGAGAACACTAATGAAAGAATTCCAATTACCAGGCGGAACACAGACAGTGGCCCTTTATATTTTATAGGGTTTCCGCACCTGGGGCACGCTTTGGCCTTTCTAGAAATTTCAGTTCCGCATTCTTGACAATACATTTGTGACATAACATTTTCCTCTCTTTTCTTTAGAATATTTGGGCAAAACAACCCAATATAATTTTAAGGAAGGGGGCGAAACAAATCGTAACAAAATTTTCCGGAATTACCATAAACTTCCAGTGACAAAAACTGGAATATATGTCAATATATTAATAGATTAATGTATTAATAAGTCATTACACATATAACTTCAGAAAAGAAAAAACAAACATACGTTCGATAAAACTATTGAATTATAAGTTCAAATGATGTAATATAAACCCAAGGAATTTCGAACGGGCGTTTGTAAATAGTGGGGAGGGCTTGCGACAATGAACACAGAAGAAAAAAGAAAATACCTGCATGAAGCAATCGAAAAGCTGAATGCATCACAGATAGCAAGACTATATCAACTGGTCAGAGG
>JAXJUX010000100.1:0-1657 GCA_036308845.1 Ruminococcus sp. | reverse complement strand
CCTTTTAATCTCTGATAAGATTTGTTGACAGAAACCGTTTTTTCCTCAAGATTGATATCATTATAAGTTAAAGCCAAAAGCTCCCCGATTCTCATCCCTGTCCAGTACAGAAACTGAAATGCCATCTTCGCCTCCGGTTTATCATCTACTGTTTCGAGAAAAGTCTCGAATTCATCCTGCATCCAGAAGTCCTTCGGCTCTCCTTTGCTTTTCCCGATACTACCTGCTTTCCTGCAAGGATTATCTTTCAGATTGTAATACCGCACAGCATAATTAAAAATTGCCCCCAGCTGGCAGTTGATCGTTTTCAGATATGTCTCAGAATAATTCTGCTTCAACAACTCGTTCTGCCAGTTTCTGATATCTGCAACTGTAATCTCACTTAAGACCTTATGCTCAAAATATGGTTTGATTTTCAAATCAATGATATAACGTTTTGTGTACATGGTATTTTCACGCAGCCGGACTTCCATATCTTTGTAATATAGCTCAAGGAAATTACCAAACTCGATCTCAACACTCTGCGTTTGCTGCTGAAGGAAATCCCTCTCCCACTCTTTTGCTTCTCCCTTGGTCCGAAAGCCACGTTTCTGTTTTCTCTTCCGGTTTCCCTGCCAGTCCCTGTAATACACCTGTACTTTCCAGTTTTTTCCTTCTTTATATACTCCCATCGCTATTCCTCCACTTTCATGCCATAAATCTTCTCGGCAAGAAATTTCGTTGATATCTTTCCCGGAATGACCAGAAATCCTCGTTCTTTCAGTTCCTCGTTGTAGCCTTTCATGATTTTATATGCAAAGGCTTTCGATACTCCCAATACTGCACAAACATCATCTACGTTCATATACATTTTTTCCTGTGTCATACTCATATTGCTTTTTCCTCCGATAAATACTGTTCTACATGTTCCAGACCATAAATCTTGTCCTCAACATAACGAGTGGGCACCCGTCCTAAAATCACATAATAATTTTTATTTGCCAGGTCAGCGTTCATCCGTTCCACTACCCTGTAAGCAAAAGAGACCGAGATATCAAATACTTCCGCTACGTCTTCCACTGACAAATACATCTTTCTTTTACGCATGGAACCATTCCACTCCCTTCTCCTGCGGGATCTGACAGACATCCTCAATCCCGTAAAAACGTTCCACAAAATACTTGGTCGGAACCTTGCCTTTAAGAACCAGATACCCTTTCTTTTCCAGTTCGCTGTTCAAATTTGCAATGATCTCATAAGCAGAGGTTGTAGATACCTCCAAAAGTTCACATACATCTGCTGCTTTTAAAAATAATTTGTTCTGCATAATCAGTACCTCCTTTGTGTTCTGAAAGTTTTCCCTTCATGTACACCGGACTGGCAGGAGGATTTTCGGACACATTTTTCCGAAATTTTGCAAATTTTCCACAGGTAAAATTTCCTTACAAATTCTAAAGCAATAAAAAAACAGCCTGCCATGATGAAAACTACTTCATCAAAACAAACTGTTCTATAAAAATTCCCCGATATTCTCTTCTGGAAATGCAATGATATTCCGGAAAACCTTGCCTATTCAAGAAATCCGGCTAGCAAAAAAAATAATTTTTAACTCCATTTGCACTCCAGAGACAAAAATAAATCCCCGAGAAAGCCCATAAATACAGGCTTTTCCGAGGAT
>JAXJUX010000099.1:0-7974 GCA_036308845.1 Ruminococcus sp. | reverse complement strand
GGGAAATACTGCGATGAATCAAAATGGTACAGAAAGAACAGAAAAAAATGCAAATCATCATACAAAGCACAATATACAATCCCAATTTATTGACCGTAGAGTTAAAATCCGAATAGGGAACGGTACAGACAATATACCAGTCTGCATCGTCCATTTTGCAATATGTAACAAAACATTTCTCGCCCTGAATCACGATATCAAATTTTCCGCTCTTTTTTGTCCCTGTTTTTTCTACAATTTCATCCGTATCAAAGTCCACGTCTCCGGTAGCAGACACGATTTCTCCCTGGGTATTGATCATATAGATTTCAGAACCCTTCGCAATATCTATTTCATTGCAAATATTTTTTATCCGCTGTTCCGTCACCGTAAAATATAATCGTCCCATTTCTTCCAGCGTATTAGAAGAATAGATAGTTCTCACCAGACAAATTCCTTTTTGATTACTTTCCAGCTTTACCGGCACAAACACCGGACTCTCCGGATTTTCTTCCCCTATCTTTTCCAAACGAGCCATTTCCTCCGAACGCAGTCGATAAATCACCCTATACGAGATTAAATCTTCATTATTCAAAACAATTCGAATATCCGAAAGAGAGGCCAACGCTACATTATTTTTAATATGATTTAAAATTTGCTCCGACGTATTTTCCTGATCTATTCCAGCATTGTACTGTTTCAACAAATCCTGCGCATAAGCAGAATAAATAATATTGCTGCTGTCATTCGACAATTCATCCAGATATCTTCCGCTTTCCTCATTAATATTCTTGATACTCTGGGTCAACGACGTATGCATTTTCTCCAATACTACTTTCTGCGTAATATAATAAGAAAAGCAGCCGATTGTAAGCACCGGAATGATGGATACCACTACATAAGAAAGAATTAATCGGGTGGAAATCCGTATATGTCTCAATTTTCGAACCAAATTATCAATCATCCGATCAAACGGATTATGTATGTCTTTTTTCATATTCATTTGGCGTCATCCCTGTAACTTCTTTAAATACCTTAAAAAAGTAATTGTAATTACTAAACCCTGTAGCTACCGCAATTTCTTTTATCGTATAGTTGTGAAAGCGTATCATTTCACATGCGACTTCCACTCGCTTTCCATTGAGAAGTTCCGAAAAACTTTTGTCACATTCTTCGTGAATCAACTTACTCAAATACTGGGAACTCACTCCCACATAATCAGCAACATCCGTCAATGAAATATTTTTTCTAAAATTTGTATATACATATTGCATTGCTTTTTTCACATATGGATTGCCGCCGCTTGCTGCCAGCAATCCGTAATATTGCTGAATCACTCTATAATAAACAGATTTCATTTTTCTTCGAATATCTGCAAATTTCTTCTTCACATAGGTTCCGGACAACTGCAAAGCCCCTAATTCATCCCTCAGTTCATCCAAATTATATTTTCTGCAAAATTGTATGGCAATGCTCAGTAACTCCGCACAAATTACCTGCACGGAACGTACGGAGGCATTCTCCCGATGGCATTTTTCAAATAGTTCTTCCAAAAATGCCATGAGCTTTTCCCCATTTCCTTCTTCCAGAAAATGTTGAATAGATGCTTCATCCTTAATGCTCAAAGAGATTTGTGTTTCCGGTTTCACCGGTTCTCTGTGAGCCCATACAAATTGCTGTTTTTCTTCATAAAAACTGCGTTCCAACGATTTTCGAATCGCCGTAAAACATTCCGGTATCCGTTCAAAATGATTACACAACTCGCTCAAAGAAATATTCAACTGAAATCCCATATATTTTTTTGCCGTAAAACTGATACGTGATACCAGCGTCGTAAGCAATTGATGAATATACAAAATACTATTGATTTTGTGAAATTCTATGAGTGCAAGGAAATGATTCTCTCCCAAATGAGAGACAAATCCCGTACATTCTTCAAAAATAATCTTTTCTACGATATCGACAAATGAACGGATTACTCTTTCTTTTTTATCCCCTTCAAAGGATGGAAAATTCTCTGCCTCAATATAACATAAGGCAAAGCTTTTGAAGCAACAGGAAATATCTAAAAATTCCAGGCGTTGTATACTTTCTTCTTTCGACAAAGAACCACTGACCATTTCATTTACCAGATTTCTCAACATCAAAGTTCGTCCTCCGGCTAACTGTTCTGACTGTAAAAGCTGTTGGTGCTTCATGCGGTCTCTTTCCATGATTTTATTTCTTGCGATATGCAGAACCTCACACAGTTCCTGTTTATTCAGCTTGTGTTTTAACAGGTAATCAATGGCACCTTTTTTCAGGCTATTACTGACATACTCAAAATCATCGTAACCGCTGATGGCAATCACTTCCGTTTCCGGATAACAACGGTTGATCGTATCAATCAATGGAACGCCTCCCATCACGGGCATGCTCATATCCGTGATCACCAACTCATACTGCTCATTGGCCATCTTTTTCAGACATTCTTCTCCATTCACAGCCTCTCCGGCAACCAGAAAACCATATTCTTCCCATTCTATCATTGTCTTCAAATTTGTTCTTATGACAACGTCATCATCAACCAACATAACCCGTAACATCATTTTTCCCTCTACGCTTCATTTCAAATCTATTGTAACACGTTTAACTCGCCATGTGTATCTTCTTCGCAAAACCAAACAGAGCAACCGTCATATTATGTGACGGTTGCTTCGCTTTCTAAACAAAACTTTTAGCCTTCTACAATCTTCTTAATAACTTCCAAAGGCAGTTTTGGCTTTCTGTCATAAGTCAGCAGACCATTCATTTCCTGTTCTACGTCCGTCAACTGTGTATAACAGAATCCTGATAACCATTTTGATTTTTTTATTGGTTCCAGTACTGCTTTCAGGCGTTCCTCAAAATCATCCTGGGATTTTGCATTGGAATATCCCCATCCGGATTCATCTTCCTGATAAGCAATTCCTCCAAATTCTGTCACCATGATTGGCTCTCCGTGATAGGAAGCCCCAGCTACATAAATTTCTCTTCCTGATGGACGAAATTCCATCATATTTGCAATCGATTCGTATCTTTTTTCCAATACGTTCTGATCTGCCGCATAATCGTGAATGGTACAAAGATCCGAACATACATGTTCCCATCCATCATTGGAGCCTACCGGTCTGGTATCGTCCAGAGATTTTGTAATGTAATACATAGCTCTGGCATGATTTTGCTGGAAAACATCTTTCTTCACATTTGGAACTCCCCAGCTTTCATTGAGTGGAACCCATGCTACGATACAAGGATGATTGTAGTCTCGGCGAATTCCTTCTACCCATTCCTTCATCATTTTTTCTGCATAATCTTTGCTGTAATCGTATGCATTTGCCATTTCACCCCATACCAGATAACCCAAATGGTCACACCAGTACAACCAGCGAGGATCTTCTATTTTCTGATGTTTTCTGGCTCCGTTAAAGCCCATTGCTTTTCCCAGCAGAATATCTTCTTTCAACTCTTCGTCAGTAGGAGCAGTCAGGCCTCCCATTGGGAAATATCCCTGATCCAGCACAAGGCGCTGTTTGTATGGCTTGTTATTCAGGCACAAAACTCCATTTTCCATGGAAATCTTTCGCATGCCAAAGTAAGTTTCTACTTCATCCACCAAAATATCTCCATCATACAAAGACGCTGTTACCACATAAAGATTTGGACGTTCCGGTGTCCACCAGTATTCAAATCCATCCAACTGCACATTTTTAAGCCCCATGCATCGATATTCCCAATTTTCTTTAATTTCATACGTATCTGTACTAATCGGCGCTTTGTCGTAAACCTGTTCCACATCCCAGCCGGAAAAGCAAACCTTCATACGCACACGCAGATTTTTTTCTGCCGAAATCCCCTTCGTCAAAATCCCAATCTGTACCTGATTGTGGTCGATATCCGGTCGGAAGGTAATTCTTTCCAGGCGTGACTCATGCACCGGCTCCAGCCACACCGTCTGCCAGATACCTGTCGTTCCTGTATAGAAGATATATTTTGACTCCATCTCCCAATACTGTTTTCCTCTCGGAAGGGTAATATCTTTTGCATAATCCTGTGCACGAACCGTCAAAACATTATTTTCTTCCAAAAGATCGGTAATATCAGCAGAAAATGGTGTATGACCGCCTTCATGCGTAACTGCCAGTTTTCCATTGACCCAAACCTGACAACTGTAATCCACAGCGCCAAAATTCAATTGAATTCTTCTATCTTTCCATGCATCCGGTACCTGAAATTCCCTCTGATACCAGACAATATCATGCATTTCCTTATCTTCTACACCACTGAGTTTTGCCTGATAAGCAAACGGAACGGAAATTTTCTTTTGCAATTGGTCTGACTTACATTCCCAATGCTCTTTTCTTCCTCTGTCCTCATCGTCAAAATCAAAGTTCCAGGTTCCATTCAGATTCATCCAGTCTTTTCTGGCAAACTCTGGTCTTGGATATTCTGCTCTCGGTATATGTTTTTCCATACGTTATTCCTCCACGAACGTTTCCAAATCGGGTCATCAGCCTTTCACACCAGAGGAAAGTGACAATCCTTTCTGGAAATATTTTTGTGCAAATAAATATATTACAAATACTGGCAATGCAGAAATTACGGATGCAGCTGCAATTTTTCCATACTGGGTAGTAAGGAATCCCTGCATAACACGCAAACCTGCTGGCAATGTTCTCATTTCTACGCTGCTGGTGATGATGGTTGGCCATAAGAAGTCATTCCAGTTATTCAGAAATACAAACAATCCCGTTACAACCAGAGACGGTTTCATCAATGGCATGATTACTTTTACGAAAATCTGGAAGTTTCCAGCTCCATCAATTTTTGCTGCTTCATCATATTCTTTTGGAATTCCCAACATAAACTGACGCATCAGGAAAATCGCAAACACACTGCTCAATCCAGGGAAAATCATCGCCATATAGGTATTTACCCAGTTCAGTGATACCATAACATTATAAAGAGGTGCAATAATTACACTCTGCGGAACCATCATGGTAGAAAGTAATACATAAAAAAGTACTTTTTTCCCTTTAAATTCCAATCTCGCATAGGCAAATGCAGACATTGCACTGATTAATAACATCAATCCGGTATGGATTGCAGAAACCAAAAGTGAATTCAAAAACCAGCGAAAGACTGGAACCTGAGACGCATATGCCTGATCAAATAAGATTGATTTGTAAGTATCCAGCGTAAAGTTTTCTGGAAATAAATGAAAACCGCCTGTGATAATTTCACTTTCACTTTTAAATGATGTAGATAAAATCCAAAGCAATGGCAAAATTGTAATAATTGCCAAAACTGCTACGCAAATGAAAAGGATGATATCTTTCATGTTAATTTTCTTTATATTTGTCTTTTCCATCCTGCGCCTCCTTATTCGTCTCCAGAAAACTTAAACTGCAGCGAACTTACCGCAACAATGATCACACCCAAAATCATAGCCATAGCAGTTGCCATACCAGCTGCCTGCTGCGTTCCAAAAGCAGTCTGCTGAATTGCTACCAACAATGTATTTTTATCATTGGTAAGTTTTGTCATATTGGCAAACATCAATGGCTGTCCATAGATATTGAATGATGAAATAGTCGTCATTACCAGAGTATACATCATCTGATTTTTCAGTCCCGGAAGTGTAATGTGTAAAAATTTCTGAATAGGACCTGCACCATCCAGGTCTGCAGCTTCATATAAATCCACCGGTATGGATGACATACCTGCGATATAAATAACCATGTTACCGCCAATTCCCCACCACAAACTGAGCATGACTACTGCAATCCAGAAATATGGCTGATCCATGGTCCAGCCGATATCCAGATGGAAAATCTGATTTACGATACCAAAACTTTTATCCAACAGCCAACGCCAGGTAAGCACTACTGTTGCAACGGACAAAAGGTATGGGAAATAAAAAATAGATTGAAAAATGGATGCACCTTTTTTCACTTTTGACAATAACACTGCAATCAGCAATGGAATCGCCATCAACAATGGAACAGACACCACTACATACAGCACTGTATTTTTGAAACTGCTCCAAAACAGATTAAAATAATAACTGTCTTTATCTGTCAAAAGAGTTATGTAATTCTTCAATCCGATAAATTTCGGTGCGGATACAAAATCCCATTTACAAAAGCTTACGTATAAAGCCATAATTGCCGGAATTGCAAAAAACACGATAAATACCAGATAATGAGGAGCGATAAAGAGATATGGCTCTATTTTTCGTTTAATCTTTGACATAGCTTTCCTCTCCTTTTATTGAACATCAGGTATGGCTCATCACCATACCTGTTTTTCATTTCTATTCTTCCATTACAAGAGCGGCCTGTTCTTCACCATTTTTAGCTGCTGTATCCAGAGCTTCCTGTACATCACTTGTTGTTCCGTTGTAATATTCTACCAATACAGGATTCAGCGCATCTGTAAAGCTTCCTGCTGTTACTGTTGTAGGCATGTAGGAGAACCAATCCAACTGATCTGCCGCAAATGCCCATGCCAATTCTCCAAATTCTGGATCTTCCAGTACATCAATACGAGCTGCTACCTGTCCAGCTTTTGCCCATTCAATACTGTTATCGGAAAGATATTTGATAAATTCAACTGCCGCTGCACGTTTTGCAGGATCTTCATTTTTCTGAGTCATCAGACATAACTGATGGGAACTTGCCCAAATTGCTCCTGTATCGCCAACCTGAGGAAGGAACATTTCACCCCAATTCAGAGTTTCAATTTCTGCCATACCTGCAGAACTCCAAATACCATCCGCACAGAACAAAGATTGTCCCTGTTTGAATAAGGAAACATGGTCACCAGCTACATCTGTTGCATATCCTGCATCCAGCAAATCTTTTACCCACTGAGCAGCTTTCACACCAGCTTCATCATTAAATGCAGCTTTTGCCGGATCGTCTGCATCGATCAGATTGCCGCCAAACTGTTTGAGCATGGAGTAGAACACACTGCTCATACCTGTATAATAGAAACCAATTCCATAATATCCACTTTCTTTGGCAGCTTCACACATATCCAGGAATGTATCACCATCCAGACCTTCCAAATCTGCTTCTGTATATCCCAGTTCAGTGAGAATATCTTTGTTATAGAACATTACATATGGATGAGTATCCAGTGGTACAGAATAACGTTTTCCATCACTCTGTACACTTGCATCCCAGGTTGCACTGATGAAATCATCTGCTGACAATCCCATTTCTTCGATATCAGCATCCATTTCCTGTACCAGTCCTTTACTGGAATAATAAGGAAGTCTTTCGATATGCAAAATAGCAACGTCTGGTACATCCGTTCCAGAAGAAATTGTAACTGGCAATTTTGCATAATAGTCGTCCTGCGCCATTGTCTGAATAGTTACAGTAATCCCATCTTCATTTTCTTCATTAAATTTTTCCACGATTGCAGCCATAGTTTTTCCATCATCTCCAGTAAATGGATTCCAGAAACTGATTTCCACACCTTCTGATTCTGTTGCTGCAGTACCCTCACTACTGCTTTCCTGACTACTTGAACCACCACATCCGACTAATGTTCCAAGCATCATACTTCCCGCCAAAAGCAAACTGATTAATTTCTTTACTTTCATCTTTTTTCCTCCTGTTTTCTATTCGTTTTTGGTAAGTTCATCTTAGCATTAACAAATTTTCAACCGGACTCTAATAATTTCATATTTCCTCTTTAATTTTAAACTGGAGAAATTAATTTTTTATGCAACAAAAAAGAATCCCGCTTGCGAGATTCTCCGCCTGATTAACAAAATCCTTGCATCATGGATTTCTTCTATTATTTGCAAACAAAAAACCTCCAGAGAAATTAGGCGATTTTTCTAATAATGAAAAAAACCTCAGGAAAATAATTCCTGAGGTTTCAGAGGCGCAGACCGGATTTGAACCGGTGGATACTGGTGTTGCAGACCATTGCCTTACCACTTGGCTACTGCGCCATATT
>JAXJUX010000098.1:0-7203 GCA_036308845.1 Ruminococcus sp. | reverse complement strand
GTTTAGAGGAGGAAGCCGAGAAACGCCGCCAGGAAGAAGCCGAACGTCAGCGTTTAGAGGAGGAAGCCGAGAAACGCCGCCAGGAAGAAGCCGAACGTCAGCGTTTAGAGGAGGAAGCCGAGAAACGCCGTCAGGAAGAAGCCGAACATCGGCGTTTACAAGAAGAAAGACAGCGTCAGGAAGCCGAATACCAGCGTTTAGCTCAAGAAGCTGAGATGCTCCGAAAAGAACGAGAAGAGTTTGAACTGTTGCGAAAAGCACAGGAAAAAGAAATAAAACGTCGTCAGGAAGAAGCAGCAGAGCGTCAGCGAAAAGCAGAAGAAGACTTAAAACGCCAACAGGAAGAAGCAGCAGAGCGTCAGCGAAAAGCAGAAGAAGAATTGAAACGCCAACAGGAAGAAGCAGCAGAGCGCCAGCGAAAAGCAGAGGAAGAACTGAAACGCCAGCAAGAAGAAGCTGCCGAACGTCAGCGCTTAGTGGAAGAACTAAATTACCAGAAAGAAGCCGAAGCTCAACGTTTAGCACAGGAGGCGGAACAACTTCAAAAAGAGAAAGCCGAGGCGGAAAAAATTCGTCGCAGAGAAGAAGCGGAAGAACGAAGAATTCGTCTGGAACAGAAGTTAGCGGAAGAGAAGCAGCGTGTACTGCAAAATGGAACGGCAGGAAAAGGATTCCGCACAGAAAAAGTGGAAAAACTTGCTAATCATAAATCTGGCGGTGGATTCAGAAAAAAATAAATTGCAAAAAGTACATATAAGGAGAAACATATGGCAATAGCAGAAGTAATTAAATTTGAGGGAGATCCCAATCAATTGATTTGGAAACATCCAGTAGAAGATTTCAATACAACTTCCCAGTTGATTGTTGATGAAACACACGAAGCATTATTGGTAATTAACGGAAATGCGGCGGATTTGTTTGGACCAGGCCGTCATACATTGAGTACATCCAATATCCCGCTTTTGAGAAATATTATTGAAATTCCGACCGGTGGGAAAACACCATTCCCATGTAAAGTGTTCTTTATCAATAAAGTACACCAGATGGATATGAAATGGGGTACGCAGAGTGCGATTCCACTGGAAGACCCATTGTATGATATTTTCATGCATGTGATGCTCCATGGAAGTATTTCTATATCTGTGGATGAATCCCGCAAATTTATTTTGAAAATGGTTGGATTCAGAGATCGTTTTGATGCAGCGACTTTAATTTCCAAATTTAGAGGGATTATTTCTTCCCATGTAAAAGATGCGATTTCCAAGATTATGATTGATGGAAAACTGAGCTATTTTATGATCAGTTCACATTTGTTGGAAATCAGTGAAGTTTTGCAGGAAAGATTGTCTGAAATTTTCAATGAATACGGTGTGAGAATCGAATTCTTTAATATTGAAGCAATCGAAGTTCCGGAAAAAGATTATATTGAAATTTCTCATGCAAAGAAATTGCGTTCTGGTCGTTTGATTCAGGGATATACATGGCAGGAAGAACGTCAGATGATGATTGCAGAAAAATTTGCGTCAAATCCAGGTTCTATGGGACAGATTGGTGGAATTATGGGTGGAACCATGGGTGGCATCGTAATGGGAAATACGATTTCCGAAGTTGCGAGAAATGCGTTGGGTGGAAGCCTTGCGTCGATGGAAACAAGAAAAAATGTAGCGGATGTAAAAAGTCCAATGGGAGCAAACACGACAAGCGGTGCTGGTTTTGATGCGGCAGCATTCCTTTCCGGACAGATGAACCAACAGCCAAACCAGATAAATCCGCAACAACCAGGACAGCCAAATCAGCATCCAGCCCCATCCATAACTGAAAACCAGACAACCACACCAGCAGGTGGAAAATTCTGTGCGGAATGTGGAACTCCATTGCAGCCGGGGGCAAAATTCTGCTTCGAATGTGGAACAAAAGTAGCAAATAATGTATGCCCTGGATGCGGAAGTGAAGTAAAACCGGGAATGAAGTTCTGTTTTGAATGTGGAACGAAATTATCATAAATCAGGAGGCAAAGATATGGCACGAATGACAAATAAAAAGACCAATGGAATGATTGGAGCGATTTATGCAATCGTATTTATCGTGATGAATCTGTTGATTTTCCTTTTGGTTAAGGAAAAAACAGCAGTATTTTGGGTTAGTTATGCATTTTTCTGCATTGCATTTGTGGTGCAGATCGCAAGTATGTTTCTGGCAATCCGCGGACAGGATGTAGAAGCGATTTTCTTTGGGATTCCATTGGCATCCTTGTCTTTGTATTACTTTTTTGCGGCAGTTTTTACAGCAGCAGCATTCATGATTTTCCAGCAGGCGCCTATGAAATTGGCTATAGTGCTTCAGATATTGATTCTGGCAATTTATGCGGTTGTTGCGATTATTGCTCTGATGAGCAGAGATGTGGCACAGGATGTGAGTGATAACGTAAGGGTCGGTGTGATGGCGATCAAAACCATGCAGGTAGATGTAGAAGTGCTGATGGAACAGGCGAAAGATGCAGCATTGAAAAACAGTTTGAGAAAATTAAGTGAAACCATTCGCTATTCGGATCCGATGTCCAATGAAGCGGTTATCGATTTGGAAGATCAGATTCTGCAGGCGTTGGCGGAACTTCGTGTATTGTGTGAAAATGATATGACCTTGGATGCACTGAATGCATGCAAATCCATTGAGTTATTGTTTATGCAGAGAAACAGACTCTTAAAAGCAACGAAATAAAAATAACAAAAATACAGGAGCAATCTATATGGCTTCAAATTATAAAAGTTTAAAATGTGATTGCTGTGCAGGTTCTCTGGAATATTCAAAAATCAAAAAAGTATGGATTTGCCAGTATTGCGGCAATGAAATTCGCAGAGAAGAAGAATACGATGGCCTGTATACAATCAAAAATGTAGTAAAACAGACATTGACAGATATTGCTTATGGACGTTTGGATGCGGCGCAGAAAAATCTTGCAGAGTGTGAGAAAATAGATTCCCGTTATATCGGAACGATGATGGCGAGGCTGGCATTTCAGATGTATAGCCTCACGACTCCCGGAGCGTGTCCGCAGGGAGCAGTGAAAAGTCTGATTGCACAGTTAAAAAGAGGATATGAGGAACTGATTTCCTTGGAACAGGGGATTTCTACGGAAGAAGAAGCATTGTATGAATCCTTTGAACAGAATTCGGATGTACTTGGTGTGTTGATCGTGGTGTTTGATTCTTTGGGAGATTCGATACACCGGGATTTTCAGGAACATTTGCTGGATGTCTCCCGGATTTATTCTCCGGCATTGAATGATAATTTGCTGCGTTATGCCATGAAAAATAAAAAACTGGAACTGGCAGATGGTATTTTAAAAAATGTAGATAATCTGAATTGCAAAAATGCCATGATTTCCGTGTTGCAGAATTATCCGGATTCTTCAGAGAAATGCCGGCATTTGGAACGACTGGTTCCAAAAACTCGCTTAAACTTCGATGACAGAAAAATTTTTGAAGGCTATTTGGAACAATCAGCAGATACATATGACACAAAATTATGCGCCTATCGGTGTGCGGTGGAAGCGAAGGCATCGCCATCCATAGAGCATGTGATGAAATATTTATTGACCTATATTCAAAAGGATAGTGAAAAAACAAAAGAATTAATAGAATTGATTTGTAAAACCAATCCAAACGATATGGAACTGTACTATCTGGTGGATCGGATTTTCGCAGAGCATGAGGCAAAAGCAGCCTTAGCAGAAATGGAAGTCTTAAAAGAATCCAATATTTTTCTGGCAATATCAGCGCGAAATATCAGTATTATGCTGAATCGTTCCGACTGGACAGTGGAGGAAAAATGTGAGTTTTTCGATCTGCTCCATCATTGGAAAATTGATGCAAGAACTCACGATGCGGTTCTGGCTGAATATTTACAGCACAATCAGGATGATTCTGCCACACGACTGGCAATTTTGGAAAAATTGATCAGTTATGTGACTACAATCTCTACTGCAACACTGAAACAATATGTACTTGTTTGTACAACAGATGGTGCGGAGAAATTACAGATTTTGGAACTGCTTCTGCAGTTGGAACTGAATATGAGTTTTTTCAGAGAACTGCTTCAGGAATATATGAAACAGGGATTGGATGAACCGGAAGTAAAAGATTTGGTTGTAAAACGTCTGATGGATGAGGGTATGCAGGTGGATGGCGCGACGCTCGTGCAGATGGCGTGTAACGCAACGGAAGAAAATATGCAGGAAACCATTTCCTTTATCCAGAATATGAGACAAAAGGGTGTGCGCATAAGCAATGATGCCCTGTCGACGTATCTGGAAACGGTTCCGGGGAATGCATACCATTCTTCCTTGATCAATATGCTTCATATTTCCAGCAGCATTATCAGCCCGGTGGCGATAAACAAGTATGTACTGTACGGAAAAGAAGATTTGGTAAAGACAAAAAACGCACTGGTTTTTGATGAGCAGTGCAGCTATCCATTTGGAGGTACGGAATGTACGATTCAACATTTGGGAAATCGAATTCAATGCAATTTGCTGCAGGCATATGTACTGCTGGCTCCGGACAGTTCGACTACTATGTATGCGATTGTCGAAGCGATGAAAAGTGCGCGGACAAAGCTGAATCCGGAGATGACGGTCAATGGAATGCCTGTAAAATTCAAAAAATACATTGTGGAACATAAAGCATCTTTGAGTGATAACACGCTGAAAGTATGCGAAGAAAACAAAGTGTTTTCATTATTTTTTTAAAGAAGGAGGGGGAACGGTATGACTCAGGAAGAATACGAACAGGAACAACGGGAAATAGAGTCGTTGATAAATCAGATTAATGCGTTGATTGCTGAGAATAACCGCTTGGTGGAGGAAATCAACAATGCGTTGCACAACATCCGTATATTGAATGACAACATCGGTACGCTGCAGCGAAATGTAGTTCCGGTTGTAAATCATGTGGCGGATGAAGTGGATGTCAATGCGGAAAAGACCCAGCTTGTAAAAGAAGCGTTGGAAGAACTGACCGAACGATATTTTACGTTTAAAAATATGTCCAATGCATCGAAAAATCTGTCTCAGTATACGGATGAATATTATACAAAATTTTCGAATTTCCATGATTTGAGACGAATTACGCTCGGTTATGTCATTGGTCTGGACACACAATTTGTTACGGAAGAAAGTCTTCGTAAAAAAGTGGAAAAGGTATATCTGCAAAATACCGAATACTGGCTTGCCTATGCGGCTGCGGCTATGATGCTGTGGGCAAGTGACGAAAAAGAAGCAGCTAAGAGGGCGTTGGATAAAGCATTGTTTATGGATCAGTCTAAAGCGGCTTTGTTCTTTATGCTGATCAATCTGCGTTTCCAGCGTGTAAAGGTAGCACAGGAATGGTTCGTGTATTACATGGAACGAATCGATGCTTCCAACCTGGATGAAGGCTGGAAATATTTATTGCAGGCGTATTTGAGCGGTGCATTTGGTGTGGAACCGGAATTCCAGAATGCAGTGACGAAACAGCTCAATTCGTTATTTGCAAAAGCGGAAGCAACAACTGTGGATTTAGGAAAAAAATTCAGTGATCGTTCGTATGCATTTGCCGACACCTATCTGCATCAGACAAATGAGCATTTTTCCTATTTGAAACGCAGTTGTCAGGATTACAAAGAAATGAAAGAGATTCTTTCTGACGCAGAAAAACACGAACACATTGCTCAATTCTACGACAATCTGGCAAATGAAAAGGAAGAGGAAGCATCGGATATCGCGCAGAGAATTGAAAATGTACTGTATTCTCTGGTAAACAGTTACGATGATGCGGAATTTGAAGTGGTTAAAAAGATCAAATACAACGATGCCATCATGACAGCAAAAGGAAATGTAACCATGGCACAACAAAAGTTTGAACAGGAATTTGGTGTGCCGAAAAAACATACCTTTGGCGACTGGCTGGTGGATTGGGCATTTGCCGAAGACAATAATCTGGTACCTTTGATGATTCGCAAATTCTCCATTACGTTTATGAAGGATTGGATTTTTAAAGGCTATGCCAAATTTGCGGAAGATTATCGCAAAAAAGAAAAAGAAGCGTATACGTTTGATATTGATGGCTGTCAGGTGACCTGTTCAGAGCACGAATTTGACAAGACAAAACCAATCGTAGAAAACTTCTTTGAAAAGAACAGATGGAAACATATTTTAGCCGATAAATTTACATTGTTATATATTCTGATGTGTGTCTGCGGTTTGATCACACTTGGAATTTTGTTAGTTTCATTTTCACCGATTGCACTTACCATCGGAATTTTACTGGTACTTGTAGGAGCATTTTTGTTGTGGCGCCGTATTGTGGAGCTGGGAGCAGAAATCCAGGAGAAAAAACGACTGGCTGTACAAAAATTACAGCATTGTCTGCAGGAATTGGGACAGTGGCGTGAATTGTTCCATAAAGCAGATGCGAAACTTGCCGACTTGGAAAATGCTTTGGCAGCTTTTGGACGAGATTATGAATAAGGAGGAGCAAACGAATGTCTGTATCAGGAGCTATTTCTGAATTAAACCAAACTATAAATACATTTGAGACAAAAGTAGACGTTCATGTGCAGAATATCCATCAGTCCAGCGTGAATGTGGATGCTGCTACAGACCGTATTTATCAGAAAATTCTTCAGTTTAGAGAAGAAATGGAACACGGTGAGCAAAAACAGCTTGCCCATGAAAATATTATTCGTATCGATCAGATCATCAAAGAACAGTTCAGCAATTACGAAACCATCCGTCGTACCGTGATGGGTGTAGTAAGAGACTTTGATATCAATCTGGTCAGAAACAGTACCATTCAGGAACTGTCCGAAGAATTGTGGATCACCAGTTCCCGTTATTGGTTATCGTATGCGCTGATTGCCATTACTGCCTGGGTGAATAATTATCCGGATGTGGCCAAAAGTGCTCTGGCGGAAAGCGGTCGTAAAGATGCAATCAAAACGACTTTATTCTTCTGTCTTTTGAATCTGCGATTCAACCGTATGGAAGCTGCCAAATTGTGGTTTTATGAATATTTCAAAACGCTGGATCCCACCATGCTTCAACAGGAAACTGCTGTTATGCTGCAGGCATTTTTGAGCGGAATTTTTGGAAAAGATAAAGAATTGGAATATGAAGTGATTCAGGTTATCGACCAGTGGATTTCCATTATCAATGAAGATGCGCAG
>JAXJUX010000097.1:0-1911 GCA_036308845.1 Ruminococcus sp. | reverse complement strand
CTCATATGCACCAATCTGAGCATCCATACCGGTTCCCCATGATAATCTCACTCTGTACCATTTAATATTTTCCGGCAGGATGTCCGCATTACCTGTTTCCGGAATTTCTACATCGTCATATTTGTACAGGTTCCAACGTTCGACAAGCTTTGTCAATTTATTTACATATTCGGGGTCTGTAGCGTATCCGCCGTTTTTAATGATATTAATTACAGCTTTATAGTCCTTATTGCCTACAATGCCCTTGTATCTCTTCTCAGACCCATTCATGGCATTGATAAAATACGCTGCTCTGTCTGCAATGGATGTTTCACAGTTCGGATATTTCCGAAATTCAGAATATTCCATTCGTGTTACACCGTTGTACACTTCCGGTGACTCTTTCCCGTACACACTCACGCCATCCCATACGCTTCCTGACCATGTATTTCCTGATAATGACTTTTTCATTCCGTGCAGGTTATTGGCAAATTCTGCAAGATCTGTTGCCCCGTAACCCGATTCAAGGCAAAACTGGGCGATTCCAACAGATGCAAGCATTCCTTTTTTTCTCATGCTGTCCTGATAAAGCGGAGCAATTTTTTCGATTCTTTCCGCTTCTGTCAACCCTTTCAGATCTGCTGCCTGAAAACCATCTTTTTTCAATGTATATACTATTTTTCCATTTTCATCATACACAGAATAACCCGGAAGGCATGCTTTTTTTGCACCTTCAAGTGTTCCAGCAAATAACTGTGATTCTACGTCTGTCCATGTTTTACGCACTCTGTACACTTCTTCAGTCTGTGGCTGTATAACAACGTTCCCACCCATAGCAGCTTTTACATCTGCACGAAATTTCGCCATTGTCAGATCATAACGCGGCCATATATGTTCCGGGTCTACATGTGCCGATGAAATACCTGCTTTACGTCCTTCGTCATGGGAACTAATCAAATACATTCCATTGGGAAGTTTTGCTTCTGGGTCCCATCCATATCTTTTACAAATATCAGCACAGAGTAATACCGATGTATTATATCCACGCATGATATCATCTTTAAATTTACTTGCATTTGTAATAGTATAAGAAGCTCCACCACCTTTATATGACATGAAATCCGACTCGCAAATCTCAAAGGATATCAGATTATCATTTCCCCAACCTGCGTCACCCCAACAACGCACATCTTCCGGGAGAGTATACAGCACTTTTCCCGGTGTATCACAGTCAACTATGTAATGGACACAAGCGGAAACAGAAGCCTGATTCCAATAATCCGCAACAGCTTGTGCGGTTCCCTGCGCTGTTCCAATTGTATGTAACTGTATTCCTACTGGTTTCCTTTTAACATTGCGCTGATAACATCGGTTTTTTGTGAGGTAATATTTTATAACATTAAGGCTCATAGGAACACTCCTTTCTAAAAAATATTAGTATATTCGTGTTTTTTCAAGCGTGTATTTGCATAACCTTTTTGTTTTGCGCATATCATATAATCAAATGTAGCACCAGGATCACCTGACATAATAAATCTTTTTCTTTCCTTTTTAATGCATCTGCAATCCAGTTCTGATGTGGGAGTTATAAAAATCTGGTACGGAATATCCGTTTCTACTGTTTCCGAAAAAATGCTTTCAAATTCAATCACTGCATTTCCCGATGCGTCAATAGTACCGCTTCCAATATCGGAAAAATATGATTCAGCCGTTTCAAAGGCATTTAAAGCACGTGACCCATAATTTTCAGTATTTACAATTCTGTTTTTTTCACCGGAACACATTATGTCGCCGTTTACATACAAATCTGCGCTTGTTACCCAAACAGTGCCGCTGTTATAACTTAAATAGGCGCTGCCAGGAAAGCGTATTTTCCCATTGAAATATACATCATTTATGAATCTTGCATTTCCGTAAAAAACATTTCTTTCT
>JAXJUX010000096.1:0-11485 GCA_036308845.1 Ruminococcus sp. | reverse complement strand
TCTGTACACATAGTAGCCCACTGGAATGGTGTAAATGGCTTTGGTACAAAGAAAGAGGTACTTGCTGTAATCTGGCATTTGCCATGTCGCTGTTCTTTTGGAATTTCATAATAACGTTTTGCAATTTTTTCACAAAGATGAGCAATACCTTTCATATCGTCTTCAGTTTCGGTAGGAAGACCAAGCATGAAATAAAGTTTTACCTTTGTCCAACCGCCCTCAAACGCTTTACCAGCACCTTCCAGAATTACTTCTTCTGTCAGACCTTTATTGATAACATCACGCAGTCTCTGAGAACCTGCTTCTGGTGCAAATGTCAGACTGCTTTTTCTGATATCCTGAACTTTCTGCATAACATCCAGAGAAAATGCATCAATACGTAAAGATGGAAGGGAAATATTTACTCCGCGTTTTCCGCACTCATCAATCAGGAAATTTACAAGTTCAGGTAACTGTGAATAATCACTGGAACTTAAAGAACTAAGGGAAATTTCTTCATGTCCGGATGCATCCAGCATAGCAACCGCTTTCTGTTTTAAGAATTCCACATCACGTTCTCTTGTAGGACGGTATAACATACCAGCCTGGCAGAAACGACAGCCACGGATACAACCACGCTGAATCTCAAGAACCACACGATCCTGCGTAGCTTTGATAAATGGAACCACTGGTTTTTCCGGATAATAAGTATCGGTAATATCCATAACAATCTGTTTTTCTACAACGGAAGGAACACCTTCTTCAATTGGCTCAAATGCAGCAATCGTTCCATCTTCTTTATAAGTAACCGTATACAGACTAGGTACATAGATACCAGGAACTGCTGCAGCTTTACGTAAAAAGTCCTGACGAGAACCGCCATTTGCTTTATTTTCTTTGTATACGTCCATCAACTGGAAATATACGGTTTCTCCTTCGCCAATGTAAAACAAATCAAAAAATGGTGCCAAAGGTTCTGGATTGTACGTACAAGGACCACCACCGATTACGATTGGATCGTTTTCTGTACGTTCACTTGCATTCATTGCAATATTAGACAAATCCAGAATCTGTAAAATATTCGTGTAACACATTTCGTACTGAATCGTGATTCCCAAGAAATCAAAATTCTTGATTGGATCCTGAGATTCCAGTGCAAATAATGGAATCTGCTGTTCGCGCATCACTTTATCCAGGTCTGGCCATGGAGAATACACTCTTTCACACCAAATATCATCACGCTTATTGAACATATCATAAAGAATCTGAATTCCAAGATGAGACATACCGATTTCATACACGTCCGGGAAACACATAGCAAAACGGATGTCTACGTTTTCCTTATTCTTCATGACAGAGTTCACTTCGTTCCCGATATAACGGGCCGGTTTTTCAATTGTCATTATAATTTCGTCATTTAAAGCTAATTTTCTCATTGTATTATCCTTTTGAAATTTATTTTTACTTCTTAGTAATGAAAAGATACAACTATAGAATTCCCATTTTATATAAATGAGAATCATTAGACATTTTAACACAATTTTGAAAGCATTGGAATATTATTTTTTGAGAAAGTACAGAACAAATACTGACAATGAAAAATCCTCAGAAAAACGACATTTCCAAGGATTTCTTTCATTATACATAATACTGTGCCTGTGCATCCCAAAGCTGATAATACCGCTTACCCGTATCTTTTACCAATTCCTCATGTTTCCCTTTCTGAACAAGTTTTCCCTGATCCATAACAAGAATCTCGTCACAGAATCGGCAAGAAGAAAGTCTATGAGAAATATATACCGCCGTTTTTTCATCGGTAATCTCTTGAAATTTACGATAAACCTCTGCTTCTGCAAGCGGGTCTAAGGCTGCCGTAGGTTCATCCAGTATCATAATCGGTGCATCTTTATATAGTGCTCTCGCAAGCGCAATTTTTTGCGCTTCTCCTCCGCTGATTTCCATTCCGTTTTCATCAAATTCTTTATAAAGTACCGTGTCCAGCCCGTGCTCCAGTTTTTCAAGTCTCTGTGAAAAACCTGCTTTATCCAGCATTTTCCTCGCGGTTTCTTTCGCATACATCGAAGCAGAAGCCACATTTTCTCCCAAAGAAAAGGAAAACAATCGAAAATCCTGAAATACAACCGAAAATAATTTCATATATTCTCCATAATCATATTTCCGAATATCTATGCCATTTACTAAAATTCGCCCTTCTGTTGGATCATATAAACGACACAACAACTTAATCAAAGTAGTCTTTCCGCTTCCATTCATTCCTACCAGTGCTGTGTTTTTTCCAGGCTCCAGTCGGAAGGATACATTTTTCAAAACATCCACTTTTGTATCCGGATACCGAAAACTTACATGATCAAATTCAATAACTGGTTTTTTCGTCGTATCAGGTTTTTGGTATCCTTGTTCCATAGATGTAGGCATATCCAGATATGCAAAAATATCACGCATGTAGTTGTTATTCATGATCAATTCCGCGCTGGATGAATTGATGCGGACAAAAGAATCTACAAACTGTAAGATTAAACCGGCAAAACGAATCAAAGAACCTATTCCAAATGCTCCGCTCAACACTTTCATAGATACAAACAGATAGGTAATTCCTGTCGCAAGTGCTAAAATAGATAAATTGATGGAATCGTATTTGATATTGATTTTAATCTTATCATCAAGAAACTTTGGTCTTGCAAAATGTTGGTTGAATTCAGACATAATAAGGTCTTTTTGATTATATAAACGAATGTCTTTTCCAGCCCCATTTTCACCCATGTATTCGTTGCTGTAATAATTTCCCAAAGTCAAATGCTTAGGCCAGTCCTGCCATACATCATAAAGTTTCTGAGCAGCAGTTTTAAAAGATTTTGCAGAATAAACGGACAAAAGCAAAATTACTGCTGCAAATACAAGCGAAACCCATGGCATATTAAAAAAATCGACGATAGGATTTCCTGTTTTTTGTCCCTGTAAACGGAATACATCGACAGCCATAACAGCCGCAATTCCCGTTTTTACAACCATTGCAATAAAGTAATTCTGTAATCCATAAAAACGGGAAAGGCCACCAAAACCACTGTTTTCTGCTTCCTCGATACGATTACGCAATACTCTTGTGTGCATATTTTCTACCTGTTGGTAGTCCATAACAAGTCCTTTTTCGCCTAAATACAGGCGCAATTTGGATAAAAGCAAGCGATCTTCTGTTTCAACCCTCTGCATAAGCGCCCGGCTGAACAGCGTAATCAACAAATTGGCAATTAAAGTAATGAATACGTATTGTGTTAGTACCTCTATATTTCTGCTTCCGGATAACTCATCGACAATCAAAGAGGACATATAAATATTTACAAATGGTAAACAAGATTCCCCCACGGACCACAGAATAATACAAATTTCTCCTACCGGTGTCAATTTCATCATCAGACGCATACTTCTGCCAATTAATACGAACTCTTGTTTTATTTTCTTTAACATACAGCACCTCCTGATTCCCCAGAAGATGTTTCCTCTTGATAATACTGACTCTGTACCCGGTACATTTGTGCATACACTCCGTCTTTTTTCATCAATTCTTCATGCGTTCCAATTTCTGCAATCCTTCCCTTATCCATCAATATAATACGATCACAAAAACGTGTACTTGCAAAACGATGCGATATAAAAAGAGAGGTTCTTCCTTCCGTCAAATTACGATATTTGAGATACAATTCATTTTCAGCAATTGGGTCCAATGCAGCCGTAGGTTCATCCAAAATCAGAATTGAAGCTTCTTTATATAATGCCCTTGCCAGAAGCAATTTCTGCATTTCCCCACCAGATAACTCATAAGCATTTTCATTAACATTTTTCACCATCAGCGTATCCAGACCATTCGGTAATTTCTCAATACGAGAAAGAATACCCGATTGTTCCAGACATTTCTGCAGACGCAAAATATCTTCTGTTCCCTTTTCCTGCATCGTAATATTTGTAAGAATGGATGTAGGAAGCAAATGCACATCCTGAAAAATAACGGAAAGAAGCTGAAAATATTCTTTTCTATCAAAGGTGCGAATATCCTTACCATTCAATCGAATGGATCCCGTTGTCGGATGAAAAAGACCACAGATTAATTTAATTAGCGTTGTTTTTCCAGCGCCGTTTAACCCAACAACAGCAAGACGTTCCCCCGGATGAATAGTCAGATTGATATCGTGCAGTGTTTCATGGTTGCTTTCCGGATATATGTAGCTTACATGTTCCAGTTCAATCGAACAAGGCCATTGCGAACGGTCAGGAATTGGCTGTAGTTCATTGTTTTCCTTATCATGTGTAACGCAGATGTCGTCCATTTCCCAAAATGCACGCAAATCATTCAATCCGCGATTCGCCATATCCAGTTCAGACCAGCTTTGCAAAATACCAGAAACCCATTCTGCAAATGTAGAAATCATCGTAAAATACACCACAAAATCACTAACAGAAACTCCACCTTGCAGTACACTTTGAATCAGAATCGCATATGCCATTCCATCACGTAAAAAGATCAATAATGCGGCAACTGCCATAGAAATCCAACGCCGAAACGCAATCTGTGAAATTATTCTATTTTCTTTTTGGATCAAATTCCTTCCAAAGCTGGTAAACCATTGGCGTAAACTATACAGGCGGATATCCTTGGCAGCAGTCAAATCCAGTGCTTTAAACACCATATAATCAATACGCCTGCGGATATTTGCCTGATCTGCTCTGCGGCTTTGTGCATACTGATTTACCCAGCGATTCAAAAACCATGTGATTCCATAGGAAAACAAAAGCACTACTAGAATCCATGGATTTAACATAGCAAGTACACTTCCATAGGATACAAAACCAAGTAAGTTCGCCAGCAGCAAAACAGAACAACCAATAAAACTGGTTGCTTCTTCCCTGTCTATATCATTTAATGCTTTGGCACGCAGCACTTTCCCTTTGGCACTTGATAGTTGTTCGTAGTCCATATCCATTGTTTTTTCATTGATACGAATCAGGTAACGATATCTGGCACGCATATGAATATCGCCCACCCATAAATGTGCAATTTTCTCTGCTATATACAAAATGATTGTGATTAATGTCATGATCGGAATGGCAATAAGTAATTGACTTGCACCTCCACCATTTTCCATAATTTCAATGATGACTTTTGGGATAAATGCGGAAAGCAATGGTAATACTACGATGAGCGGTATTCGTACAATACTCATAATAATCAAACGCTTTTGCCATCCCCAAAAATCTTTGATTACGTATCTGGCGTTTTGCCAGATAGAATATTTTGTTTGGTTCATGTTGTTCCCCCTCTACGATTGGTTTATTTATTATAACAGGATTTAAAACAAAGCACAGTAACCTCTAAGTATAATTTTTCTTTATCAACTTTCCATAATAAAATTGCCTGTCGGCTTTTATTCGCTGACAGGCTTTTTATACATAACTATTCTTTTATCATAGTACATATTCTAGTATTTATAGTTACAAATTTACGTTTCTTTCCAATATTCTTGTATATATTTGTTGGCTTCCTCCTGAGAGAGTTGATATTCTTTCATAAGTGCCTGAAGCGTTTGTTCTACGGAAGCATTTAAACTTTTTGAGAAATTAATTAATGATATAATTCCTTTTTTTATTCCTTCAGAAATTCCATCTTCGCGTCCCTTAGCAACTCCTTGACGAAAAATAGTCTTTGCTTCATAATCTAAAACTTTTCCACCCATAACATCACTCACTCCTTTCTGAACCTGCTTATATTTTCGTGCCAGATTATATACCACTCTTTTTGTCATATTTATAAGTGCATGTAAAGAAAACTCTGTAAGTTTTTCTTTTGTACATAAATTTTCCAATTCTTGTCTAATCCATTCATATTCTTGAATTAGTTTTTTTAGTTTCTCAGAATTTTCCTCATATTCTTTAAAACTATTTTCATAACAAAAAATGTGGAACGGAATCAAAAATAACAGGTTCTTTTCAAATATTTGTTCTATTGTATAATTTTTTGCTTTCATCACTGGTATGTCATAAGATATACTTCCTTTCGGAGTAATTATATGAACAATCAATACATCTGGTGTATTTTTCGTATGTCGCAAATACAATACAGCTGAACGAGGAATATTTAATATCAGTTTATTATTTTCTACAACTCCCTCATCCAATGCAAAAATCATACTCTACCATCCGTAAAATCATTGTCTTATCTTCTGTACTCTGACATTCCAAATGATATTTTTTCGGGATATCTCCCTGTATTTCAAAACAGGAATCTGTTCTTTTCTCTTTTGTAGTGTTATCCTGCATATGAATCATATGATCATTGGGAAGAAATACAACCTTTTCATCTCCGGTAAAATGTTCATCAAACAATTCATTCACAACAGGTATCAACAGACTAGGGCAGTCTGTTCGCAGTGTTTTAAAACGTCATCGTATGGTGTATTATCAATTCTATCAATTTGTTCGATTTTATCATTCGTAATATCCTTTGTATTTCCTGACAAATCGATATTGTTCATCTGATAATAATTCTCCTTACTGTTAGCGAAACAGAATATGTACGATGATATAATAGCCATATAATTATTGTAACACAAATGATTACTTTCTGCCAGTACAATATATTATCATGTTTCTAAATACTCCCCAAAGTTTTCTAATCGAACATATTGTTCGATTAGAAACTTCTGGGTAAAAGTCCAAAAGAATATATAACATCTTATATTCTATTAAATTTCATATGGATCGATATGAAGCGCTTTGCATATTTGCATAATCGTGTCAAAAGATGCTCCGCCAATCCCATTCGTTAGTAATGTCATCAATGTACTATATGGGATACCATTATGAACCGCAAATTGTCTCAGACTGGTATAGTGATCTAAAATATGATTACGAAGACGTAATTCACGCTCATTTCCGGTTTTCAACCACAATCACCTCGATATCCTGCTCTTGCAATTGATTTACATACTCGTCCAAACAATCCCAATCCGTGATAATTTTATCAAAGGCAGCAGCTTCACAAACTTTAATAAATGAATCTGTACCAATCTTATTACCCGGCATCAACAAAATGGATTCTCTGCTGTTTTTCATAATAGTTCTCTGAAATGCTGCAGTTTCATCCGTTCCATTAGATAAACCAAAGTCTGCCGTTAGCCCGCTTCCTGTAAGAAAACATCTGTCAAAATGCAAATTTCTCACAAATTCAACTGCCAAACTGTCTACTATGGAACCACTTTGACGCATTTTACCACCTGCTACATAAACATCAATATTATCAAAATTTCGCAGACTATTTGCAATATCAACAGAATTTACTACAAGCGTATATGGAATATCTTTTGGTAAAAATTCCAGCATAATATGCCCAAAAGATCCGCCAGTTAAATAAATACTATCGCTTTCCTTTATCATTTCGGATGCCTTTCGGGAAATTTCTCTGTAATTATCGTAAATCTGCATAGTTTCATATTCGCGTTTTTTAGGAGGACGTACATTCACCTGTCTCAATTCTATTGCACCGCCTCGTGTGCGTTTACACATACCATTTCGTTCCAGAATTCGTAAATCACGTCTGGCAGATTCTTCAGAAACACCATATTTTTCTACGATTTCAGAAATTAATATCTTTCCATATGTCTTGATATGCTCTGCAATCTCCTGTTGTCTTTCTTCCATAAACATTATCTATCACCTCATTTTGTTCATATATCGAATTCGATATGTTAACAATAACACATATTCGGTAATATAACAACATTATCGGTAATCGGATTAACGTCTATTTTCGTTTATTACAAAATAAATTTCTTAATTACTTTCTCCTCCGCATCTGGATTCAATTCCAATATTCTGTCATGAATTTTCTGATACGCATCTTCATACGATATATCCATAGACAAATCCTCACCCCAGAATTCTTCTGTGGTGCAAAATACTGTACTGTTCCAGCCATACGCCTGCCCAAACTTATTGTATTTTGGAGTACGACCGCACATGGTGATGAATAGATATTTCTGCAAATTACTAAGTGCACGGTCAAATTTACTTGAAGTTTCTTTCGTAATCCCACAGATATGTTTTAAATCATGAAGCGCAACTCTCCCATTTTCATAGATAGCTTCATAAATTTGCTTTTCCAACCGGCTAATTTTTCCATTATCATACCATTCATCAAATACTAATCCTTTTTGACGCACCGCCAGAAAGTAAGGATACCATTCTTTTGTAATAAACCCACTCGTACCAAAGAATACCTTTCCATATGCAATATCTTTCTTTTCTTCCAGTACGCGCATACGCCATTCCCAAGGGTCTGTTTCCGGATCTCCGGTATGCCACACAACCGGGCATCCCGGAATGGTCGTTTTCCAGTCAAATGGAACAACAGCATAGATTCCTTTGGCATTGCCACCTGCCATAGAAAAGCCACATCGATGTAATTCATCACAAAACTCGTTAAAAGAATTTACCATAAGTCCTACCTCACTTTTGAAAATGTGTGAATGATTACTCAAACTGTGCTGCATACAATTTATAATAAAATCCTTTTTGTGCCATCAGGCTTTCGTGTGTTCCCTGTTCGACCACGTCACCATGGTCAACAACCAGAATATGATCCGCATGCTGAATCGTAGAAAGTCTATGTGCGATAACAAAACAGGTCTTATCTTTCATCAGTTCACGCATTGCTTTCTGGATGTGTCGTTCTGTACTGGTATCCACGTTTGAAGTTGCCTCATCCAGAATCAGCATTTTTGCATCGTAGAGCATAGCTCTGGCAATCGTCAAAAGCTGTTTTTGTCCTTTGGAAATATTTCCTCCATCTTCACTGATAACCGTCTGGTAACCTTCCGGCAGTCGTTCAATAAATGGATGAATATGCGCTGCTTTGGCTGCTGCGACAACTTCTTCCATCGTAGCATTCTCTTTTCCGTATGCGATATTTTCGAATATGGTACCACGGAATACCCATGTCTCCTGAAGTACCATAGCATACGCATTACGCAGACTTTCTCTCGTACAGCTGCGAATTTCCTTTCCATCGACGAGAATACGACCGCTATCTACATCATAAAAACGCATCAGCAAATTAATGATTGTAGTCTTTCCTGCACCAGTAGGACCAACAATTGCCACAAGTTTTCCGGCCTGTGCATCCAGATTCAGTTTATGAATAATTGTTTTGCCCTTTTCATAGCCAAAATTTACATCTTCCAGTTTTACATGACCATCTACATGATCCAGAACTTCGGCATTTTCTACGTCTTTGATTTCTTCTTCTTCGTCAAGCAGTGAAAATACACGTTCTGCAGCAGACAGTGCGGAATAAATTTCATTGACAATATTTGCAATTTCATTGATTGGTCCTGAAAATTTTCTGGAATACAAAACAAAAGAAGAAATCTGCCCAAGAGAGATGATTTCAAACATATACAAAACAGAACCGAAGATTGCAATTAAACTTAAGCCAAAGTTATTGATAAATCCCATGGTTGGTCCCATTGTCACTCCATGATAATCCGCGTCATAATAAGCATCTGCTGCATCCTGATTGACCTTATCAAAGTTTTCCTGTACACGATTTTCATATGCATAGGCCATAATGGTTTTCTGACCGGAAAACATTTCTTCTACAAATCCATTCATGATTCCATAATTTTTAGAACGCTTGGAGAATTTCGGTCTGGTGATTTTTCGCATATTCGCAGTATAAAAAATTGCCACCGGAACCGTAAATACCATAACAACCGCCAGCGCGGGCGATATATAAATCATCATGAATAATGAACCTGCAACTGTAATAGAGCTGTTTAAAATATGAATGACATCCGCAGACAAACAACTGCTTACAACATCAATGTCATAAGAAACTCTACTGATAATATCTCCTGCCTGATTCTGATCAAAATATCCCACTGGCATCAACAATAATTTTTCAAATACATCTTTTCGCATTTTGCGGGCAATCCATTTACTCACATGCATCATGATCATACTGGTTGCAATCGTAATCATTGAAGATAATACATAGGAAAACAGCATTCGTTTTGCATAAAAATATACTACATCAAAATCTACTTTTCCTTCACCGGCAGCAGCTGCATTGATTGCTTTTCCCGCATAATTTGGTCCGAGAAGTCCGAGGATGTTTCCGCAAAAACAAAGACAAATCAAGAAAAATAAAATCCATTTATATGCACCAATATAAGACATCAGGCGAAAAAATGTGCCTTTGGTGTCTTTTGGTTTTTTCTTTCCATCCATACGTGCCATTATTTCATCTCTCCCATCTGTGTCTTATAAATATCCTGATACATTTTACAATCCTTCATCAATTCTTCATGAGTTCCATGTCCTATGATATTTCCTTCTTCCAGTACAATAATATCATCCAGATTCATAATAGAACTGATACGCTGTGCGATAACAATCATCGTCGTATCTGCATGATGTTCTGCAATCGCTTTACGAAGCATTGCATCTGTTTTATAATCCAAAGCACTGGAGGAATCATCCAGAACCAGAATCTGTGGATGTGCAGCCAACGCTCTCGCAATCAGCACACGCTGTCTTTGTCCACCACTCAAGTTGGCACCATGAATAACAGCCTTATGTTCGTACGTATCTTCATATGCTTCAATAAATTCTCTTGCTCGTGCATCGTCAACAGCCATTACAAGGGAATCGTCATCCACGTCTCGCCCGAAAGAAATATTTTCTTTTAAGGTATCAGCAAAAATCACATCATTTTGGAATACCACACCAAACATCCGATGCAAATCATCTTTATCATAGGTACGTACGTCTTTGCCATCTACAAAAATATGCCCGGAATTTGCATCGTAAAAACGCATCAGCAGATTGATAATTGTAGTCTTTCCGCATCCGGTAGCACCAATAATACCAAGAGTACCACCTTTTTTCATAGAAAAATCGATGTCATTCAGACATTTTTTACGACCGCCTTCTGTAAAGGATTGACTGGTTACATTCTGGCTGTCTGCTCCATAATTGAATGTAACATGATCAAAAATAATAAATTCATCACGATCTGTTTTCGCAGCTTCCTGTTTGGAAATCGGTGTCAATTCATCCTCCATCTGAATAACTGCCTCAATACGTTTCGCTGAAGCATTCGCTTTGGAAATCAACATAAAAATACGATTCAGCCCCATAACGCCCATCAGGATCATATTGAAATACGTAAGGAATGCCAAAATAACACCCGGCTGCGTCAAACCTTCATTTACACGATTCGCTCCTATGATAACAACCAGAACCAGACCACAGTTCAAAAACAGCGTAGCAATTGGTCCAGGCAAAGACATGAGCATACTTGCATGAATATCTTTTTTCGTCATATCTTCATTTGCTTGTGCAAATCGTCTCTTTTCATAATCTTCTTTTGATAATGCCTTTACTACACGGATTCCCGTAATGTTTTCACGCATAACACGAACAATATTATCTACAC
>JAXJUX010000095.1:0-1772 GCA_036308845.1 Ruminococcus sp. | reverse complement strand
AGCTGATACTATCGATTGTTGTACTGGCAATTGTAAGTATCGTACCGATGAATACATTTTTTAATTCTACAGTTGCTACCACGTTAGTCGGGATATCAGCATTTTCTGTATTGGCATGGGTATTTCAGCATGTTCCTATGACAAATATGATGAAAAAGCTGTCCATGATGTGTGGAAAATATTGTTATCCGTTTTTCCTTACACATCACTATATCCTTCGATGGATGACATCCCGATTTACAGGATGCCAACTTAGAAAATCGGAAGAACTTATTGTTTTTTTCAGTTGTTTTTGTGTCGTATGTTTAGCTACCAGGCTGTTATATGAATTGCATAAATGTATCATGGCATTTTTAAAAAAAGAGATAGCCTGAGGACAAAGCAACTTGTAAAAATATAAAGAGAGGAAAAATTATGCCACAGGAATTATTCGAAGTCGAAAAAGAACGATTTGATCTGGCGGATAAGCGTATCTATCATTTACAGGGAACCTGGCCAAAAGAATATACAGCGAAAGTTCTTTTGGATAGTACAGAAATAGAAGCTGAGCTTTCCCAGCAGGAACGTGTGAGTGCGTTGGAACGTTTTCAGGATCTGGATCTGGTTAGTGGAATCCGGGTACAGATGAGAGTGCATTTGCCAGAACAATTGGGAGCGTATAAAAAATTAAAAATCTATGCGGAAGGTGCCGGAAAAAGTTTGTTATGGTTTTCCATACCTGTAAAGCAACTGATTCGTAAGCAGGCAAAGCCACAGTATTTTATCGAAAGTGTGGAAGTTGAACATAAAACGGGAATTTGCCGTGTGAGAGGTTGGGGAGCATTCAGCCAGCCATTGGACATTCATCTGGAAGATAAAAATCGCAAAAGAATTCCATGTGAAATACAGAGATTAAAACGTGTGGACGTTCAGAACCAGTATCAGGAAATGGAAATCGAAGAAAAATGCGGATTTTTCTTTGAACTCCATTATCAGGATCTGAAAGAATTTTATATTGTATTTGAAGCGGAAGGCGGTCGTACGCTGCGACTGGTTCATTTGCAGTCTGCTATGTTGGCAGCAGAAAAAATGAATGGGTATTATCAGACGGGTACGCGCTATCTGAAACTTCATGGACCAGTAGCTTTAGCTGGAAAAGTAGCTGGAAAAATCAAACACAGAAACAAAGCAGCAGTTATTTATCAGAAATGGCTGCCAAAACATCTTCCTACGAAGGCAGAATTGGAAAAACAGAGACAGACACATTTTGAATGGGAACCAAAATTGAGCGTCGTTGTTCCATTATATAAAACACCGGAAAAATATCTGAGAGCATTGGTGAAATCCTTACAGGATCAGACCTATGCGAACTGGGAGTTATGTCTGTCTGATGGAAGTGGTGCGAATTCTCCGATTAAAGAGCTGTTAGAACAGTTAAAGGCGGAAGAACCAAGAATCACAGTTGTTTCTCATGATGTGCAGATGCAGATTTCTGAAAATACCACTGCAGCGATCGAAGCGGCTTCTGGAGAATTTATTGTGTTTGCGGATCATGACGATGAACTGACTTCTCATGCATTGTTTGAATGTGTAAAAGCATTAAATAACAAAAAAGATCTGGAAGTATTGTATTCCGATGAAGATAAAATGACCATGGATGGACACAAGTTCTTCCAGCCACATTTTAAACCGGATTTTAATATTGATTGGCTTTGTACTGTAAATTATATCTGTCATTTGTTCGTGGCGAAAAAGGAACTGATCGACAAAGTAGGAATGTTACGAAAAGAATT
>JAXJUX010000094.1:0-5490 GCA_036308845.1 Ruminococcus sp. | reverse complement strand
TCTGTACAGTTTCAAAGAAGAAGTGCGTGAACACATAAACAGCACGGGGTACGTTGTGGATACTTTGGAGGCTGCAGTGTGGTGTTTGATTACGGAAGATAATTACGAACGTACAATATTGAAAGCTGTGAATCTGGGTCTGGATACAGATACGATTGCGGCTGTTGCAGGCGGTTTGGCAGGACTATACTATGGTTATGAAGGAATTCCGGAGGAATGGATTCAGAATATAAAAAGGAAAGATATAATAGAGGAATGTCTATATGAAAAAGGATAAGAAATACTCAACAATTCATTTTGGTAAATTTCCGCAAAAGACAGGTGGAGCATATCTACAGAGCATCGAATGGCTGGTGTTAGATGAAACCGAACAGGAAATGTTATTATTGAGCAGATTCTGTCTGGATGCCAGAAAGTTTTGTGATATTCAAACGATGAAAAATTGGTACGACACTACTTGGGAAAAGAGCAGTTTGCGTGAATGGCTGAATGGAGATTTTTTTCAACAGGCATTTGATGAAAATGAAAAGAAAAGAATTATTACCACAACCATTGTAACGACACAGGAATTTACTGGAAATGATACGAAAAATAAAGTGTTCTTATTGGATAAACAGGCGGTGCTGAACTATTTCCCAACAGAGGAAGAACGAAAAGCATATCCAACTCCATATGCGATAGGAAAAGGTGCATCGATGCAAATGGATGATTATGGAGTTGTAAGCTGGTGGATTCTGCCATCTGATGAATTACCAGATCAATCGTATTATCCACAGGCGGTATTGTCGAATGGAATATTTCAATATCATGGCAGAAATATTTATCACGGAGATTGGACTGTTCGACCAGCGATTCGTATCAAAAAAGAACGGAAAGAACAAGAATTAAAAATAGAAATCATCAAGGGAAATATTTTGGATGTGGAATGTGATGCAATCGTTGCTCCCACAGATTGTATGTTGTCTGGAAGCGGAGGATTAGATGCTATCATTCATCAGAAAGCAGGAACGTCTTTACGAAAAGCTTGTGAAAAATATATAGGAAAATTACATACATCAGATGCCATTGTAACTGAAGGTTTCGATTTAAAGGCAAAGTATATTGTCCATGCAGTAGTACCGAAATGGAACGGTGGTGAGAATGGGGAATGGAAACAGTTGGAGGAATGCTGTCGTAATATTGTTTTCAAAGCATCAGAAAAGTCAGATATTGGAGTTCTTGCAGTACCTTTACTTGGTACTGGGATGAATGGTTTTCCGATGACGACATCTGCTTTAGGATATGAGGGTGCAGCTTATTCCATATTAAAAAGTCTGAATCGTGCATTGTATGAACAGATATGGGGAAGAACCATACATACGATTAAAATTGTATGCAGCAATGAACACAAATATAGCCAGATGCAAGAGGCCGCAAAGAAAATGTTTGGACTTGGATTGACAGTCAACGATAGAATTCGAGGTTCTTTATTGGGTGGTGCGATAGGAGATGCGTTTGGATATCCGGTAGAGTTTGAAAGAGGTTATAAGGCGTTTAGTGCAGAATATCCAACAGCTGATAAAGTGGCAGTTATATCGGATGATACACAAATGACACTTTTTACAGCATGTGGAATCTTATTTGGTGATACCAGAGGCGCTTTAAAAACGGGAGGAAGCGGTAATGGCGTTATATATCCACGATATATTGCGATGGCTTATCATGATTGGTATAAAACCCAATATCCTTCCTACAAAGACGAACAAGTAAATGTAAGCTGGATTCGCCATATTCCAGAATTGAATGTGCGACGTGCTCCGGGCATTACCTGTTTAAATGCACTAGAGAAAAATGATTTTGATTGGAATACACCTGTCAATAACAGCAAAGGCTGTGGAGGCGTTATGCGCATTGCGCCGATTCCATTATTTGCAGCAGGAAAAGGCGGAGTAACACAAAAAGACAATGCCAGATTTTGTGCAGAGACAGCAGCTATTACACATGGGCATCCACTTGGATGGATGTCGGCAGCAGCACTTGGAAATATTCTCTATGATTTGATGCAGAATTTTTCATTACAATGGGCTGTGGATGATACCATTTCCTTTTTACAGGAAGAGTATGCGGAATATGAAGATACAAAGTTACAGGTTCGTTTGCTGGAAGAAGCAAAACATATTGCTGGCATGTCTGGATACTCCAGTACATCAAACCTTATGCTTGAGTTTGATGGAAACAAAACATTAGGAGAAGGTTGGGTTGGAGAAGAAGCTCTTGCCATTGCTGTCTGCTGTTCCTTGGATGGAAAAGGGTTTGCACAAAATATGCAGAGTGCTGTTGGTCATAATGGTGATTCTGACTCCACCGGAAGTGTTGCAGGTCAGATTATGGGTGCTTACTGGGGAGAAAAAGCGATTCCGGCAAAATGGTTGAAAAATCTGGAGTTGCGAGAAGTCATTGAAGAAATTGCAGACGATCTGACACAGGCAGTATTTATGAGAAAAGCACGCGAATATGAAAACGATGAGTGGATGGACAAATATGTATTTGCGCATAAATAATTTTTTACGGCTTATAAAATAAGTTTTAAAATTAAAATAACTGACAAATGATGAAAATTGTGAGATAATAATAAAATGAATAAGCAGTAAGGGAGGTTATACTATGGCATTACATGTTATGGATGAGGCGAATCGTTGTTTACAGTGCAAAAAACCACAGTGCCAGAAAGGATGTCCGATTGGGACCAACATTCCTGAGGCGATTCGGCTTTTGAAAGAAAACAAATTAAACGAAGCAGGATGAATGCTTTTTGAAAACAATCCGTTAACGACAGTGTGTAGTATTGTTTGTAACCATGAAAATCAGTGTGAAGGGCATTGTGTTTTAGGAAAGAAAGGTGCTCCGGTACATTTTTCCGTTATTGAAAATTATATTTCCAGCACATATGCGAATCAAATGACTAAAGGACCAGCACCATCCAATGGAATGCGCGTAGCGATTATCGGTTCTGGACCAGCGGGTCTTACGATTGCGATTATCCTGGCAAGATATGGATATCAGGTAACGATTTTTGAAGGCAAAGATAAGATTGGCGGCGTTTTAAGATATGGTATTCCGGAATTCAGACTTCCGAAATCCGTACTGGATGATATTGAATATCGTCATTTGGAATTGAAAGGAATTAAGATTCGTCCTAACACAACCATCGGCGGTGCCATTACCATAGAAGACTTATTCCGTGATGGATACAAAGCAATTTTCGTAGGTACCGGTGTATGGAAACCAAATACACTGAAAATCAAAGGGGAAAGTTTAGGTCATGTTCATTTCGGTATTAACTACCTGAACAATCCAGACAGTTACAAATTGGGAAATAAAGTAATTGTTATCGGTGCAGGAAACGCGGCGATGGATGTTGCAAGAACTGCAGTCCGCAAAGGTTCCCATGATATTACTTGTTTCTCTATAAAGAAGAAAGTAGCAGCCAGCGAACACGAATTCAGTTATGCACAGTTGGAAGGTGTAAAATTTGAATACAATCGAAAACCAGTAGAAATTGTGGATGAAGGCGTTATTTTTATTGATGTAGTGGAAAATGAAGATGGTACTGTCACAGAAGTGGAAGGTTCTGAAAAACTTTATTCGGCAGACAGTGTTATTATTTCCATCAGCCAGGGACCGGCTTCCCGATTGGTTCATACTACAGATGGATTGAAGGCAAATCAAAGAGGTCTGCTTGCAGCGGATGAAACTGGTCATACGTCACGACCAGGCATCTTTGCTTCTGGTGACGTTGTAAATGGAGCACGAACAGTAGTAGAAGCAGTTGCACATAGCAAAGTGGTTGCAGAATCTATGCATCAATATATGCAGAGTTTACCGAAAGATGAATAAAATGTGAAAAAGAGGAAATCGACAAATATGGTTGATTTCCCCTTTTATTTTCATAAATAATATTATTTTTTCTGTGCTTTGAAGGTTTGGATTCCTTCGATTACTAAAATAATTGCCAGAACAGCCATTGCTGCAGCAAAGAATAACTGGAACCAATCACCCCATGCAGCGGATGCCTGCATGATCAGGATAACTTTGTTCTTTACTGTAATGATAAGGCTGGTTAATGTTGCTGCAAGCATAAATACCATAGGAACAAAGAACATTTTGTTGTTCTTTCCGGCATTTCCGAGCCATGCGGCTACTGCCATAAGTGCGATACCGGCCAGAAGCTGGTTTGCAGCACCGAATAATCCCCAAATCTGGCTGAGACTGAGACCACCAAGGATACATCCGATAGTAACCATAAGAACAGTTCCTACAAATGGATGTGCTAAAACTTTACGAATACCTTTTGCGTCTTCCCAGCTTGCTTCGTCTTCTTTCAAAAACAGTTCGGCAAACATGAAACGACTTAAACGAGTACCAGTATCCAGAGAAGTCAGGGCAAATACGGAAACTGCCAGAGTAAGCAGTGCGTAGATGGTGTTATATACACCGGAACCTTCGATACCGAACATTGTTGCAATACCAGAAGCAAATGCTGCGGATGGAGAACCAAAACCACCGGAAGTATATTTTGTATATACCATACCAACAGCGATTAAGGATATAATTCCCAATGCAGATTCGATTAACATGGAACCATAACCGATGGCTTTTAACTGTTTCTCATTAGCTAACTGTTTGGAAGAAGTACCAGTAGCAATCAAACTGTGGAAACCAGAACATGCGCCACACGCAACTGTGATAAACAGTGTTGGGAAAAGTGTTCCGATGTTAGTAGACCAACCAGTAAATGCTGGCATATTAAATTCCGCAGAACCTGAAAATGCGGAAAAAATAATACCTAAAACTGCGATAATCATCATTGCATAAAGAAGGAAACTGGATAAATAATCACGTGGCTGCAAAAGAATCCATACAGGAACCAGAGAAGCGATAGTGATATATGCACCGATGAAAATAATCCATGCTGTTCTTCCCATGACAAAACCATAGTTCAGACCCAAAACTGTAATCAAAATGATACCGATAATTCCGCCAATAGTAGCTGGAACTGCTTTTACTCCCATACGAGTGGTTACATATCCATAAATAATTGCCAAGAAGATAAATAATACAGAAATCATTGCTGTTGTCTGGCTTCCAGTTGGATTTGCTGCAATACCAAAACCGCCTTCAGCAGTGAAAAATGTACCTGCTACGACGTTTACAAAGGATGCAATTACAAGAATCAGTACAAGCAATGAAAAAATAGTAAATAATTTTTGGGCTTTCCGTCCCATAGAATCTTTGATGATTTCACCTACAGATTTCCCTTTATGTCGTACGGATGCGAATAAAGAACCGAAGTCCTGAAGACCTCCAAAAAAGATTCCGCCGATGACACACCAGAGAAATACTGGAATCCAACCAAAAACGGATGCCTGAATTGGTCCGTTAATTGGGCCTGCTCCGGCGATGGATGAGAAATGGTGTCCCATAAGAACTGCTGGAGGGGCTGCAACATAG
>JAXJUX010000093.1:0-5227 GCA_036308845.1 Ruminococcus sp. | reverse complement strand
GTACAAAATCCTTTCTCACATCCATTCTTGTGATTTTTGTGTTGATGGTTTTGACCTACATACTCACGTTCCTTATTCCTTCCGGGGAATATACGCGTATTACAGATACGAATGGAAATACGATTATTGACACAAGCTCCGCTTTTACTTATGTAGACGGCGGCATTTCCTTTGGAAAATGGTTACTGTCACCGATTCTGGTTTTAGGCGCCAACGGCGGCGGAACCACGATTGCCGTTATTGTATTTTTATTAATCATCGGCGGGATTTTCAACAGCCTTGACAAATGTGGTCTGATGAAATACATGCTGGATCTGATTGTCTATCGCTACGGAAAATATCGCTATCGCCTGATGGCTATGCTGATTCTGTTTTTTATGAGTCTGGGCGCATTGATTGGTTCTTTTGAGGAATGTGTGCCTCTGGTACCTATTGTAACGGCTCTCTCTATCAGCCTCGGCTGGGACGCTCTGACGGGAATGGGAATGAGTATTCTCGCTGCCGGATGCGGATTTTCCTCTGGTGTATGCAATCCATTTACGGTCGGTGTTGCACAGGAACTTGCCGGACTTCCTATGTTTTCTGGATTGTGGCTTCGCGCTGTCAGCTTCGTCCTGATTTATATTCTGTTATTTCTTTTTATCAAACATCACGCAAAGAAAATAGAACAGCCGCTTACCAATACCGTTACCAACTCAACCTTCCAATCACAGCCGTCCATGAGTCGTGCTCTGGTTTGTTTTGCAACTATTTTGGGTATTGGAATTTTACTTGTATTCAGTTCCAGCTTTCTCACCTTTTTGCAGGACTACACCATGATTATCGTGGCTGTCATGTTCCTGATTGCCGGTATAGCATCTGTTCTTTTGACAGGAACAAGCAAAAAAACACTGGGAAGTACCTTTATCAATGGTGTTGGAAGTATTTTCCCTGCAGTGCTTATGATTTTGATGGCATCTTCCATCAAATATACATTAGAAGAAGCCAAAATATTGGATACGATTCTGCATTCTGCAGTTGGTGTTACCAGCCATCTGCCAAAATGGGCAGTTATTTTGTTCATTTATTTACTTGTACTGGTGATGAACTTTTTTATCGCCTCCGGCTCTGCCAAAGCCTTTTTACTGATTCCATTGATTGTTCCGATCGGACAGATCTTCGGTATTTCTTCACAGCTTTGCATCATGGCATTTGCTTTCGGAGACGGATTTTCCAATGTGTTTTATCCGACGAATCCCGTGCTATTAATCAGTACAGGACTGGCTGATGTGAGTTATGGGAAATGGGTGAAATGGAGTTGGAAATTCCAGATACTGAACCTTGCCTTAACCAGTTTACTACTACTTTTTGGATTGGCAATCGGATATTAATATTTACCAAATACAAAGGATGTAACAAATGCTAGTTCTGAAAACTCACTTATTTGTTACATCCTTTATAATTTTCTATATAAAATTATCCATATTCAATCACATCAAATACTACATGATTTACTTACTGGCAAAGCCCACATTTCACCGCGCATCCCGCCGGTGTGCCTGCACATCCGCCAATCGCAGTTTCTCTTAATTCAAATGGAATTCCTTTTCCTACGCGAAGCATTGCTTCTGCCATTTCGTCAAATGGAACGAGGAAATCCACGCCGCTCAATACGATTTCTGCACAGGAAATAGCATTTAATGCTCCAGTTGCATTTCTTGTCTGACATGGTACTTCTACAAGCCCTGCTACCGGGTCACATACCAATCCCAAAAGGTTTGCAAGTGCCATGGAAGCCGCCTGCAGACACATTTCTGGTGTACCGCCCATCATTTCTACCACCGCACTGGCTGCCATTGCAGACGCCGCACCAACTTCGGCCTGACATCCGGCTTCTGCACCTGCTACGGATGCATTTCTCATCAGCAGATATCCAATCGCAGAGGCATTAAATAATCCTTTATAGACGATTTCGTCTTCCCAGCCGTGTTCGCTCTGCAGCGCAAGTACGGTTCCTGGAAGAACCCCTGAAGAACCTGCTGTAGGAGCCGCTACGATAACACCCATGGATGCGTTTACTTCCAGCACTGCCATGCTGTAAGCAATCACTTTATTCATCAAGGTACCGCCTGCGGATTTTCCGCCACGACGCATTTCCACAATTTTCTTCGCTTCGCCGCCAATCAATCCACTAATGGATTTTTTGGGCTGTTCTACGGAAGTTCTCACTGCTGTCTGCATGATAGAAAGTACTTTTGCCATTTTTGCGTCTACTTCTTCCATGGTCAGATTACCTTCTGTCACTTCACGCATTTTCATAATTTCGGAGATTGGTGCATTTTCTTTTCTGCACAGTTCCAATAATTCCTGTCCATTTCTAAAATCCATAACCAAACCTCCTTATAACTGAACGAGAAGAATTTTCTTCACGTTGTCATTTTTCTTCATTTCTTCCAGAATGCTGTCTGGAATTGTTTCATCGGATTCAATAACCGTATAGGCAATTTTTCCTTTTTCCTCGCGGAACAAACGCATAAACGCAATATTTACGTTGTGGTTGCTCAGGCATTTGGAAATATGTGTGATTACACCCGGTTTATCAATCTGTTTTACAATTAGTGTGCTGTATTCACCCGTAAATTCTACCGTGATATCGTTGATCTTTGTAATCTTAATCTTGCCGCCGCCGATAGATTCGCCGCGCACGCTCAATTCATAACCATCCACGCAAACGATATCCATGTCCGCAGTGTTTGGATGGTTCACTTCGTCTTCTTCATTTACCACATATTCGTAAGAAACCCCCATTTTTTCTGCCCATTCAAAGGCATCACGAATACGCAGATCATCGGTTGCAAATCCCAAAATCCCGCCAAGCAGGGCGCGGTCGGTACCGTGTCCTCTATATGTTTTTGCAAATGAGCCGTACAGTGTAAATCTTACACTTTTGATCGGACTCTGGCACATTTTTCTCGCCATCAACCCCATAGATGCAGCACCAGCGGTATGAGAGCTGGATGGACCTACCATGTTCGGTCCAAGTACATCAAATACACTTAAAAAATTCATGTTCTTCTCCTTTTTGTTGTCTTTATATTACCCAATCTCCAGAATTCTTGCCATCTCTTTTTCCGGAAGTGTCACTCGCAGGATACCTTTCCCAGAATCCCAAGCCAGTTTGCAAGCATCATCCCCCGCCGGGAACGCCACTTTCACCTGCAATTCTTTTCCTTTACACTCTGGAAGTGGTAATTCACAGGTATCTTCGCCTTTGATGCGCCAGACAGCCAGAACCTTTTTTCCTGCCATCTCAGGCACATCCACTGAATCATCTGGCGATGACATCGCCAGCCCTACCGACATCCAGTCATCCCCGTCTTTTGCCAACCCCAACGGCCAAAACGGTGTTGCTTCTGGTATCTGAGAGCGAATCTTTCTATAATAAGCAAATTCTTCTCTGACAATATCTTTTTTATCTTCCGCAAGCACGCCCATATGTCCGCTCTGGTGAATACGGTACAGACAAGAGTTTACACAATTGAAAATCGTCTGTTCTCTCGTAGAATCACTCAGCGGATAGGACCAGATTGCAGCCTGCTCCGGCGTCAGCGCGGACGGTGCATTCGCGGAAATAGACGCGTATTTCAAATAATTGGTCTGGTCGCTGGTGGACTGAATGCTGTGGCGGGAAAGCATGGCGTAATCCATACGCATGCCGCCGCTGCTGCAGTTTTCGATGACCAAATCCGGATAATCTGCAAAAATATCATCCAACCACTGCAGATAAGCCCGGTTATGTTCCAAAAGTCCATCTCCGCAGCTGTCAGAATTGTAATCCGTTCCGACAAATGCATTGATATTATAATCAATTTTAAAATATCCAATTCCATAATCCTGAATCAATCGATCAATCGTCGCCCTTGTGTATGCGCGCACTTCCGGATTGCGGAAATCAAGCTGATAACGGTCGCGGTCCAGTGACAATTTTCCATGGCGCTGGAAGAACCAACCCTTGTCTACTTTATCTTTCAGCGAACACTGGGTTCCCACAACCTCAATTTCCAGCCAAAGTCCAGGAATCATACCTTTACTGTGGATATAATCGGTCACTTCTTTCAATCCATTCGGGAAGCGTGTGGTGGACGGCTGCCATTCGCCAACCTTGAACCACCAGTTTTCATCTGTGTACCAACCGGCATCGATACAATAATATTCACAGCCAATCGCTGCTGCCGCATCAATAATCGGCAATTCTTTTTCTGTGGTCGGATCTGCCCACAGACAGTTCATATAATCATTGAAAATAATAGGTAAATTTTGATTGTCTTTATTTTTTCTTCTAATCTTACGACGGTATTTTGTAAGTGCTGCAAATATTTCATTAACCCCGCCATTTACGCAACCAATAGCCGCCGGAATGGTTTCAAACGTTTCACCTGGTTTCAGATTTTTCCACCAATGATGATCCGTTTCGTTTGGTCCGGAAATCACCAAGGTCAGTTTAAAATCTCGTTCCTGCAATTCCCAGTTCCAACCACCGTTGTGTTCGATTTGCCAAAACTGCATCGTTCCTTTTGTGGAATTTCGCATGCATGCCAGTGGCAGATATTCTCCTGCTGACCAGGATCCAACACTTCTGATCTGAATACGCTTGGAAGAACCTCCATTGTCGGAAATAATATGACTTCCCAACTGGCTGACCGGTGTTTCTTTCCACTGAATTTCTTCCTGCCAGGAGTTGTGCGGAATCAAGAGATTTACATCCTCTGTCAATTCACTTGCCATTCCCGGATGCACAAAAGTAGAAACCATTTCAAGACCGATGTCCTCTGTACCCTCGTTTTTCAGAATATTTCTACAGCGCACCACCGGAATACCATCGTAAAACTGGTAAACCATGGTCGCCGTAAGACCCGTCTTTTCATCCTTTGTAGTAATTTTCAAAACACGCCCACAATCATTTCTTTCATCGCTATGCCCTGCATAAACCATACGATTTCCAGGCAATGTGCCGATCGGATTCACACCCCAATGTTCCTCCCGGCTTTCCCCGGATGCCTGAATTTCCTGTATGCAATAATAATGCTTTTTGCTTTCCTCCGGTATTTCTGTCATAGGTTCTGTGCCCATATGATACAAATACACCGGCTCATTTTCCGTCATTTCAAAAGCAAAATGCAGACCATTTTCCTGTATCTGAAATAACATAAAATACGTACCTTCCTTCTCCATTTTTCTCCCTTTATTG
>JAXJUX010000092.1:0-3791 GCA_036308845.1 Ruminococcus sp. | reverse complement strand
TTTTTATAAAGCAAACACCTCAATTCCTCAGGTTGATAACGCAGTTCAGGGAATTTATGTGGTTATCCGCAACCTGAATGTCGCAGCATACATCGGCGGAACTCTAACAAATCTTGTTGATAAAATCATCAGTGCCGCAATCTGCTATTCAGTTTACCGGCTGATTTTAAGAATCACGAAAAATACTTTTCATTGACCAGGTTGAAGCAATCACCGGCTGGTGTGATTTCTGCAAGAGCTGGGAAGAATAAAAAACAGTCAGATTTTACATCTCCGCAATCTTTCGGAGAGTGTTTGCCGTACGAATTGTAACCATTTCCCCGATGCCAGGAGTCGCAGTCTTTTTCCACCAGTTGGCTTTTGCATACAGTTTGCGGTCAAAAGACCAGAAGGCAGCATTCCCACAGATTTGAACTTTTTCAAGTTCTGCAGACGGCTCCCCGATTTTTTCGGCCACAGTTTCAATACTGTTTGGAGCAATGGCAAAAATCAAATTGTCATAAATATCTTTGCTGCCACTTCCCCACCAGGACGGTGCTTTTGAAAGCAAATCTTTTAATTCATCCTGAGAAATCACAAAAACTGGAATCTCAAGATGGAAAGTTTCAAAGATGATTGCACGAATAGTTTCTGCAAGTTTTACAATATCTGCCTCATCATCAGAAAAAATCACATTCCCGCTGTTCAGAAATGTTTTTACATCTGCAAAACCTTTTTCGCCAAGGGCTGTTTTCAGTTCAGGCATGGAGATTTTATTTTTCCCACTGATATTTATTCCGCGAAGTAAAGCGATGTATCTGATCATTTTAATATCCGCCTTTTGTGGATGCCATTGTTAGCGATAAACCAATGGATAATCTTTATAGCTGATAAAGTACTCTTTATCATTTGTTAAGATCCAGATTCCAAAAGGAGAAATATTTGTAACCTCTGTTTTAGTTGCAACCAAAGTGCTTGTTCCAGTCTGCATTAATTTCCTCCTTTCGTTTCTGTCCCTCAACAAATACTGTCCGGAAAGTTTGAGATGGAGGAGCAGAAAGCAGCTGATTCTCATGACTTTTTCACTGAAATTGTGAACAAATCTTGACAGTATCTATTTTGGAATGATTTTTAGTTTATCCTTTGTCTACTCTTTCCACGCCAGGCGCATTTTAAGAAAATCCTTCATGTCCTTGTAAAAATCCATTGGTGGTGGCGTAATGTCGATTTGCTTAAGGGCTTTTTGAACCAGAGGATTTTTGTAGCAGCAGACTGCATTCGACGAAGCATAAAAAAGTACATCCAGCTGGATTTTGTAGGCCTTATCTTCTGTGGTATTCAGCATTTTTGCAAGCCTGTCCCGGAAGGCGTTTGCCAGGTCGTAATATTTTCTTTTGAAAATTGCAAGGCGTTCCTCTGTAACATTTGTTTCTATCACCGGATTAAGATAGGAAACATAGCGCATGTAATCTTGATTTGCGTTGACGATTCCTGCCCAGACTTCTGCAATCACTTCTGTCGTAAAATTGTTGGACTCTGGAAAAGCCGAAAGCAGAGCGCCGTAATAAGCAGACATTTTTTCTGCACAGATTTCCAGAAAAATTTCTTCTTTTGTTGTAACGTATTTATAAAGGTTTGCACGAGACCAGCCAAGTTTTTCTGCAATAGTGGTAAGTGTAATCTCTGAATAGGGAAAGTCTGAAAAAAGTTCTGCAGTCGCCTCTTTTATTTGAGAAAGTCGCTCTTCTTTATGCTCATCGCTTCTTGCGCGGATATAATCTGACATACAAAAAATGATAGCACAAAAAGAGAATTTTCACAATAAGCAACTTTTTGTCACTTAAAACATATTTTAGTATTGACAAGTTACTTTTTATATCATATTCTTTAGATAAGTAACACAATGTTACTAAAAAAAACAAAAGTGGAGCAAGAAATATGTGGGATTTAAGAGGGAGGAGCCCCTCCCTGCGGCCGCACTTCGTTGCGTCCTACCCACCCAGCGGGGGACACCCCCGCAACGCCCCCAACGGAGGTTTTTATGAAAAAATCACTTTTTCTTCTATTAATATGCATCTTTATTGCATCTTCTGCCTGTGCCTTAAACACGGCCAATGCAAATGCAGACAAAGGAGAAACTTCGGATATGAAAATCTCAATTCAGATTAAAAGCGACAGTGGCAGCCACACTCTAACCGCAACACTGGTAGACAATTCTTCTGCCACCGCCTTTTACAATCTTTTGAAAAAGGCTCCCGTCACAATCAAAATGAGCGACTACAGCAATTTTGAAAAATACGGAGCAATTGGAACTTCCCTTCCCCGAAACGATACACAGATTACCACCACAGCAGGCGACATCATTTTGTATCAGGGAAACCAGATTGCAATTTACTACGACACTAACAGCTGGAACTTTACTCGCCTTGGTAAGGTGGATGGAGTAACACAAGCCGAACTCAAAAAGATTCTTGGAAAAGGTGATGTGACAGCGGTATTTGAAATATTGCGTTAGCGCTGGGAGCCCCGAAGTTGCCGAAGGCAATGAGCGTTAGCGAAGGGCGGACATAGCGACCCGAAGTGAATGAGCATAGCGAATGAACTGAGGGGAACGCCCAGACCTGAGAGGAGAAAGCTTTTGAAAAAAATAATTCTGATTCTGGAAGCCCTGCTTATGACGGCTTTTGTTATGCCTGAGGAAAAACACAAGCAAAAAGTCGCTGATACAATCCAACTAAATTCTGGTTTCAATATACCTACTCTCGGTTTGGGCACATGGACGCTTACAGGCGAGACCTGCGAGAAGGCCGTTTATGCCGCGCTCAAATCTGGCTACCGTTTGATTGATACTGCAAAATATTATGGCAACGAGAGTGAAGTTGGAAATGCAATTCGCCGTGCTACAAAAGACGGAATCTGTAAACGGGAAGAAATCTTTGTAACTACAAAACTTGTTCCCTGGTCAAACAATCCGGATCTTGATATTGACGATTCGCTCAAGCAGCTTGGTCTTTCTTATATTGATCTTTGTCTGCTTCATCAGCACGGCTCGGCTTCGGGTGATGATGCAGTTTACAAAGCTATGATTCGTGCAGTTAAAGACGGAAAAATCCGTTCAATCGGAATCTCAAATTTTTACACCGAAAAAACTGTTTCGCATTTCATAAATGACTTTGAAATTCCGCCGGCAGTCATTCAAAACGAAAACCACTTGAAGTATCAGAATAATTCTTTGCGTGACTGGGCAGCCAAAAAGGGAATCTATATAGAAAGCTATTATCCATTCGGCGGTCGCGGCCACACAAAAGAGCACCTGCAAAATGAGACTGTGCTGGAAATCGCTTGTGCCCACGGCAAGACGGCTGCACAAATCATCGTCCGCTGGCATTTGCAATCTGGCTACATCACAATTCCCGGAAGTTCAAACCCTGCTCACATTGCAGAAAACTTTGATGTCTGGGATTTTGAACTTACTGAAAACGAAATGAAAAAACTAAACGCGCTTGATACAGGGCGACGTTATGAAAACTGGTAATAGATTTAACATCTGGTAATAAATTTAACATAAGGAGACTATTATGATTTTAGACAACATTAATTCACCAAAATATTTAAAGAAGTATTCTGTTTCAGAACTGGAAACTGTAGTAAATGAAATCCGCGAAGGTCTTTTCAACCGTCTTACAAAAATTGGCGGACATTTCGGACCTAACTTTGGTTTTGTAGAAGCAAAAATTGCTCTTCATTATGTTTTTGACTCTCCAAATGATAAATTTGTATTTGACGTTTCCCACCAGGCTTATGCTCATAAA
>JAXJUX010000091.1:0-5653 GCA_036308845.1 Ruminococcus sp. | reverse complement strand
CCTCATACAATGGGGACATATTTCTCAGTTTTTCAACAATTTCTTTTACTTTTTCCACTACAAAATCCACGTCTTCTTTTGTGGTTTCATCGCTGATGGTCAGACGAAGAGATCCATGTGCGATCTCATGAGGAAGTCCGATAGCCATCAGTACATGAGATGGGTCCAGAGAGCCGGATGTGCAAGCAGAACCACTGGATGCACAAATGCCTTCCATATCCAGCATGATCAACAGGGATTCGCCTTCAATAAACTGGAAACTGAAGTTTACGTTGTTCGGAAGACGCAGTGTTGAATGTCCGTTTAATTTGCAGTAAGGAACTTCTGCTTTGATTTTTTCGATCATATAATCGCGGACTTCTCTTTCTTTTGCAGTACGTTCTTCCATTGTTCTGGCAGCACGTTCAGCAGCAACTCCATATCCTACGATACCTGGAATATTTTCTGTACCAGCTCTTCTCTTTCTTTCCTGCGCTCCGCCATGCAGCAGATTTCTGATCTTAACGCCTTTGCGGATATAAAGGAAACCAATTCCTTTTGGTCCATTGATCTTATGTGCGGAAGAACTCAGCATATCGATGTGACATTCATCTACATTAATAGGCACCTGTCCAAATGCCTGCACAGCATCTGTATGGAACAATACACCGTGCTCTTTAGCAATCGCACCAATTTCTTTAATTGGCATCAGGGAACCGATTTCGTTGTTTGCTGCCATAATGGTGATCAAAATGGTTTCCGGTGTAATCGCTTTTTCCAGATCTTCCAGACGAATGATACCATTTTCATCTACATCCAGATATGTCACTTTTGCGCCCTGTTTTTCCAGCCATTCACAGGTATGCAGGATTGCATGATGTTCAACCTTTGTTGTGATGATGTGATTTCCTTTGTTTTTATATGCTTCATATGTCGCTTTCAAAGCCCAGTTATCCGCTTCGGAACCGCCTCCTGTAAAATAAATCTCATTTGGCACAGCTCCGATTACATTTGCAATTTTTTCACGGCCTTCGTTCATTGCTTTTTTACTGATTCCTGCAATTTCATAAATGCTGGAAGCATTGCCATAGTATTCTGTGAAATATGGAAGCATCGCTTCCACTACTTCCGGTGCAACTTTTGTAGTAGCTGCATTATCCATATAAATCATTTTTTTCATAATAAAAGCCTCCTATCTATCCCTGACACCCAGAACTGTTCTGATTCTGGTTCTTGCCTTTAATTTTTTTGCTTTCTTCAACTAACTGATTCAGGTACATGGTATCTACTGCATGTGTGATTCCTTCGTTAATGCGCTGCCACACATACCGTGTCACGCAAAAATCGGCGTTCTCACAACCACCGTCATCACTGCCCTGTGCATTACAGATTACTGCACGAAGATCCCCTTCCAAAGCTCTCAGTACATCGCCTACGGAAATGCCGATTGCCGGTCTCGCCAACTGATAACCACCGCCGGCACCTCTCACACTGACAACAAGTCCCGCTTTCTTTAAACTCGCCATCAACTGTTCCAGATAACGTTCTGAAATATTTTGCCGCTCAGCAATACTCTGGATGGAAACCGGTTCCTGTTCGCTATACACAGCCAGATCAATCATCGCACGCAGACCATATCTGCCCTTTGTTGATAATTTCATGGTATCACCTTAATTCCTTTTTATCCTAGTAATTTACTGGGATTTATTCTTAGTAAAGCATATCATTGTTGTATGGTTATGTCAAGGTTGTCTTTCACATATACTATCAAAAAAGATAAGGTGACACCTATGAAACTTTCTTCTCACCCAATCATCAAAGGTACTTTTATTCTCACAATTGCGGGGCTCCTGTGTAAATTATTAGGTTTCTTCTATAAAATATTCCTTTCTCACATCATTGGTGCAGAAGGTTTGGGAATCTATCAACTTGTTTTCACTGTTCATGCACTGGCGTACGCACTGACTGCTGCCGGTATGCAGACCGCTATTTCACGCTGCTGCGCTGCCTCTTTTTCCACATCCGATACTAGGAAATCCAGTCATTATTTTTACGCCGGATTTTTAATTTCCACCATACTTTCCGTCGTTATCGCATTCTTTTTTTATCAAAATACAGAATTTCTCTGTACATATATTCTGAAAGAAGAACGATGTGCACCCTTGCTTTTGCCAATGATTCTCAGTATCCCCTTTGGTACTGCCCATACCTGTATCAATGCCTGGCATTTTTCGAGGCAAAAAGCCACAGTCCCGGCACTTTCTCAATTGTTGGAACAGGCTGTTCGTATGATTTCTACCTACATCATATATTTGTATTTTCTGGAAAAACAAATTGCACCGGCACCTGTGATTGCTGCCTGGGGTATTTTATTCAGTGAACTGGCCGCTATGCTGTTCTCTGTTATTTCCTTATTTTTCCGTTCCAAACTGGAAAATATACAAAATCTCTCAAGAAAAATGCTCCAAATCTGCGGAAAAGAACTTTTTACACTTTCCATACCACTTACCGGCAATCGACTGTCGCTCACTTTGTTGCAAAGTATGGAAGCCATTTTACTGCCGGTTTGCTTACAGGCATACGGGTATTCCTCAACCGAAGCCATGAGTCTTTATGGTGTGCTTACCGGTATGGCATTGCCATTGATTTTATTTCCTTCCGCAATTACCGGTTCTGTTTCCATGATGCTGCTTCCATCCGTTGCAAGCCAGCAGGCGGAAGGCAATACCGAGCATCTGCGAAACACTACGCAATCCACCATAAAGTACTGTTTTTTTATGGGGATTTTTATTGCCGGTATCTGTTTTGTATTCGGTGAATCCATCGGGGAAGCACTGTTCCATGACCAGAATGCAGGCATGTTTATACATTATTTGTCCTTCCTTTGTCCCATGCTTTATCTGGGCGGAACGTTATCCAGTATACTGAATGGCCTTGGCAGTACATCCTTATGTTTCATTCAAAATATCATCGGATTGTTGATACGACTCCTTTTTGTATGGTTTGGCATTCCCCGTATGGGATTTTGGGGATTTTTCCTTGGTCTTTTTATCAGTCAGCTCGTCAGCTTATTGCTGAGTCTTACTTTTATCGGAATGAAAATTTCTTTTCAATTTCTTTTGGGCGAATGGATTGTATTTCCAATGGCCGCTATGGTTTTGAGCGTGATGACAGGTGCTCATATTTTTCAGTTTTTACTGGATAGTACCGCTATCCCTTTGCTGTTTTTACTTATTTTTATTTGCGGATTTTGTGTGATTCTCTATGGAATGCTCCTATTTTGTATGGGTTTGTGGAATCCGCCGCACACATCAGCACTTTAAATCGCAAAACTACTTGATTTTTCTGTGATAAAGTTTTATTATACTATATATGAAAATTTTTAACTTACGAACGAGGAGATTATTATGAGTATCGAATTTTTAAAGAAATTACCTACTCCAACAGAAATCAAAGCTGATTATCCTGTTACTCAAAGAATCGCAAATATCAAAGAAGAACGAGATGCAATGATTCGCAAAGTTTTTACTGGCGAATCTGATAAATTCATCGTTATTATCGGACCTTGTTCTGCAGATAACGAAGATGCAGTTTGTGAATATATCAACCGTCTTTCTCGTGTTCAGGAAGAAGTGGCCGACAAAGTCATCATCATTCCAAGAATTTATACAAATAAACCACGTACTACCGGTGAAGGTTATAAAGGAATTCTTCATCAGCCAGACCCAGAGAAAAAACCAGACTTGCTTCACGGTCTGATTGCACTTCGTAAGATGCATATGCGTGCCATCGACGAATCCGGTCTTACTGCAGCTGATGAGATGTTATATCCAGAAAACTGGTCTTACCTGGATGACGTTCTTTCTTACGTAGCTGTTGGCGCACGTTCCGTAGAAAATCAGCAGCATCGTCTGACCGTCAGTGGTCTGGACATTCCAGCAGGTATGAAAAATCCAACCAGTGGTGATATTTCCGTTATGCTGAACTCTATCGTAGCAGCTCAGGTAAAACAGAACTTTATCTATCGCGAATGGGAAGTACAAACTCCTGGTAATCCACTGACACACGCAATCCTTCGTGGTGCGGTAAACAAACATGGCAATGCCCTTCCAAACTATCATTATGAAGATTTACGTTTCCTCCATGAAAAATACATGGAAAGAAATCTGGCAAACCCAGCAGTGATCGTAGATGCAAACCATTCAAACTCTAACAAAAAATTTAAAGAACAGATTCGTATCACAAAAGAAGTTCTTCACAGCCGTAATGTCGCAGATGACATCCATAAGATGGTCAAAGGTGTTATGATTGAAAGTTACCTCGTAGAAGGCACACAGAAAATCGGATGCACCGATCATGTATATGGAAAATCCATCACAGACCCATGTTTGGGATGGGAAGATTCCGAACGACTGATTCATACGATTGCTGAGATGTGCTAATTTAAGGAAACGAAGTAAGTTTCTTATATCTATGAGGAAACTCTGTAGAATTTGTTTTTTCACATATTTTGAGTACTTTTCTCGTATAATATAAAAAGTATCAGGTTACTCTTCTAAGAATAACCTGATACTTTTTTATTTTCTCGGATGTGCCTTTACATACACATCTCTCATTTTTCGCATACTCAAATTCATATACATCTGTGTGGACGCGATATCGGCATGCCCCATCATCTCCTGTACACTTTTTAAATCCGCACCATTTTGTACCAAATGTGCCGCAAAAGAATGACGCAAAGTATGAGGCGTAATATCCTTTTCGATGCCTGCTGCCTGCGCATAGGATTTTAATACCTTCCAAAATCCCTGACGGCTCATAGCTTTTCCAGAGCAATTGGTAAAAAGAAGTTCTTCCTGGTCATCACGAAGGAAACTTTCTCTTTCTTCTTTTATATATCTCTGCAATGCTTTTTTTGCCGGTGCTCCGAACGGAATGATTCTTTCTTTTTCTTCATCCCGACATACAATGTAACCCATCGTCAGATTTATATCCGCAATATTCAAATTAATCAATTCGCTTACTCGAATTCCCGTTGCATACAAAAGTTCCAGCATTGCTTTGTCACGGATTCCTTTTGCTGTTTTTTCAGATGGCTGATTCAGCAGCAAATCCACCTCGGAAACAGACAAAATCTCCGGTAATTTCTTTTCTACTTTCGGCGGATGCAATGCGTCCGTCGGGTCATTTTCAATCTTATGCATTTTGTATAAGTACTGAAAAAATGCCCTCATAGATGCAACGCTTCTGGACACCGTGGAAGGCGCAAATTGTTTTCTCTCCAGATACAGCATATAAGAGTTCAAATTCGTCTCTGTTATCTGCTTCACGTCCGTTATATTTTGTTCCTTCTCAAAATATTGCATCATTTTCTTCAAATCACGTTCATATGATACTTCTGTATTTCCCGACGATTTTTTTGTATTATGTAAATATGTGATAAATTCCTGAATCTGATTTTCCATAGATTTTCCCTTTGCACTTCCATACGAAATTACACAGCCGTAAAAATATTTACAGCTTCCATCCCACAAATTCCCCCATAAAATCTGCGTTTTTTACAATTATACGCACTCAAATTCAGAAATGCAAATCCTATTTTTTACCTTATTTTCATTTTCTTTTTACTTCACAAGATATCGTCATTTATCTCATTATGTCTACCATATCTTGT
>JAXJUX010000090.1:0-21799 GCA_036308845.1 Ruminococcus sp. | reverse complement strand
ATGGACGTTATCACAATGTCTTCTGTAGTACAGATGGGTCTGATCTACAGAGACCGTATCTTTACGATTTCTGTATTGCTGCCAGACCGTCCAGGTGAATTGACACGCGTATCTCAATTGATTGCAGATAACCAGGGTAACATTATCCGTCTGGATCACAACCAGTTCTATAGCACAAACAGAAATGCAGCCGTAGAACTTAAGATTACGATGGAAGCATTTGGTACAGAACATAAGCAGCAGATTGTAGCTGCATTGGAAAAAGCCGGATACAGACCAAAACTGATCCGTCCGACTTTATAAATAGATACTTATTTGTAATTCGTTGGATTTGTACGATAATTTCTACTACTCTTCAAAAACAGGTCGCTCGTTCTCAACTATCTTCTAAGATTGACTAAATTGACGCTCAGGAAAGCCTTCGCGCCAAAGTCAATCTAAGAAGAGGATTTTCGAGCTCGCTTTCACCAATGTTTTTTCAGAGTAGTAGAAATTATCTGTTTTATTCCAAACGAAACAAATGACGCTGACGGAATATGCCTTATACGAAGACTCTTACTTACGAGATTCTTTTTTTGATTATACGGTAATTAATTCGTAGTATCGTGTGCCGATACCGAGTTTTTCAGCATGTTCGATGCAGGACATCCAGTTGGTTTCCGGGCTGACTTTGTGGAAATGGTCACCTTCGTGGATATGGTGGTGATCCCCGAGTACACTGTTCTGGATGATCGGCTGTTTATTGACAGCGTCTGCACAGGCAACATCCAAGGCAACTGGGTCGAAGGATGCAAAAAATCCAACATCCGGTACGATAGCAGCATCATTTTCTCCATGGCAGTCGCAATATGGAGAAACATCGATTACCAGATTGATATGGAAACATGGTCTGCCGTCAACAACTGCTTTTGTGTATTCTGCGATTTTTTTGTTCAGGATATCGTTGGATTCGTCCGATGCAGGTTCGACAGCATCCTGAGGACAGACACCGATACATCTTCCACAACCAACACATTTGTTATGGTCAATCGAAGCTTTTCTATCTGTGATTGTAATTGCGTCATGTGCACAGATTTTCGTACAGCGTTTGCAGCCGACACAAGAATCTTCATTTACATGAGGCTTACCGGCACTATGCTGTTCCATTTTACCGGCTCTTGAGCCACATCCCATTCCAATGTTTTTCAATGCTCCGCCAAATCCGGTCGCTTCATGTCCTTTGAAATGTGCAAGAGAAATAAAAACATCCGCATCCATAACCGCCTGTCCAATTTTGGCTTCTTTTACATATTCGCCGCCTTCTACAGGAACCAGTGCTTCATCGGTACCTTTCAGTCCATCAGCGATAATAATATGACATCCGGTACTGAATGGGGAGAAACCATTTTCGTATGCACTTTCCATATGATCCAGGGCATTTTTGCGTCCGCCCACATATAAAGTATTACAGTCGGTAAGGAAAGGCTTTCCGCCTAATTCTTTTACTACGTCAGCAACGGCCTTCGCATAATTTGGGCGAAGATAAGCCAGATTGCCGGGTTCACCAAAATGAATCTTGATAGCAGCGTATTTCTTTTCAAAATCAATATCAGAAATACCGGCTTTTTTGATGAGTTTTTTCAGCTTTTCTGGAAGACTGATAGAATTGTGGGTCCTTAAGTCGGTAAAATATACTTTTGATGGTGCCATAAGTATGCCTCCTTATAAAATAGATTTCATATTTTTATCGTACGTTGTTTGTCTATGACAGATATAAATATTATATCATTTAGGCAATTAATGGTCAAGGAAACCATTTGTAAGAGAAGTTTAATTGACTTAAACAGGAGAGAAAGTCTATAATTTTATTAATATAAGAGAACAATCGTTGGCGGAGTAAAATTAAGAAAGGAAAGGATTGCATGCAAAAAGTTCTTTGGTTTATGATTGTGATTCCGGTGATTTTGGCTGGAGGAGCCATGCATTGGAAAAATAGTAAAAGTAATGAAGTTTTTTGGAGATTGCTTCCTAAGTGTCTGGCAACATGGATGGTGGTTTGTACAGCGGCAGTGGGTGTTTTTTATTACGGAAATAACAAATCTTCTATATTGATTTTGATTGCGTCATTTTTATTTATGATTGCAGATGCGCTTCTGGAAATCCGTTTTATGGCTGGTGTAGGATGCTTTGCGGTAGGGCATTTCTTTTTAATTGTATGGATGATAGGACAAAGTCAATTTCACATGGGAATATTCATTTTGTTTTGTGTGGGAGTTCTGGCTTCTATATTTTTATTCCGAAAAGAACTAAAACAGGAATTAAAAATATATTTGTTGATAGGATACACATTAATTTTATCCAGTATGATGGCACTTGCAGTGTTTTTGCCAATTACGCAGGGAAAATTATTCCTTCTTGCGGGCATTGGTGGTGTAGGATTTTGGATTTCTGATATGTTCGTTGGGAAAAGTGTGTTCGGAAAATTGACACCAGTGCAGGATTTGGGGGCATTATATTTGTATTATTTTTCTATTTTGTGTTTTGCGGTTACAATATGGACAATTTAAAAAATAAGAAAATGTCAAGAAAAAATACTTGACACTTCGCAAATCATGATGTATTATAGCCAAGGTGATGAAAATGGATAAGCTTGCAAGACAGGCATTGTTGTATGATTTTTACGGAGAGTTATTGACAGAGCATCAAAGAGGTATTTACGAAGAAGTAGTTCTGAATGATTATTCCCTCAGTGAAGTAGCGGAAGATCATGGAATCAGTCGCCAGGGTGTTCACGATTTGGTGAAAAGAAGTACGAAGATTTTAGAGGGCTACGAACAGAAACTGCATTTGGTAGAACGTTTTGTTACAATCCGTGAGAAGGTCCATGATATTCACGGGCTGACACAAAACTATGCAGACAGGGATTTGGATGAATTGATGAAAGAAGTCGAGTCTCTCACGAATAGTATTTTAGAGGAGTTATAGTGAATGGCATTTGAAAGTTTAACTGAAAAGCTGCAAAATGTATTTAAGAACCTGCGAAGTAAGGGACGTCTTACAGAAGCAGATGTAAAAGCTGCTTTGAAAGAAGTTAAGATGGCACTCCTGGAAGCAGATGTCAGTTTTAAAGTTGTAAAACAGTTTATCAAATCCGTACAGGAGAGAGCTATCGGACAGGATGTTATGAATGGTCTGAATCCTGGACAGATGGTTATCAAAATTGTAAACGATGAACTGATCGCTCTGATGGGAAGTGAAACCACAGAGATTGCACTGCGTCCGGCAAGTGAGATTACTGTTATTATGATGGCAGGTCTTCAGGGTGCAGGTAAGACAACAACATCAGCAAAGATTGCTGGTAAGTTGAAGTCAAAAGGAAGAAAACCGCTTTTGGTAGCGTGTGACGTGTATCGTCCGGCTGCGATTAAACAGCTGCAGATCAATGGTGAGAAGCAGGGTGTGGAAGTATTTTCGATGGGTGACAAGCAGAAACCTGTCAATATTGCAAAAGCGGCACTTGAACATGCGAAAAGTCACAGCTTTAACGTTGTGATTTTGGATACCGCCGGTCGTCTTCATGTAGATGAAGATATGATGCAGGAATTGATTAATATCAAAGAAACAATTAAAGTAGACCAGACGATTTTGGTAGTAGATGCCATGACAGGTCAGGATGCGGTAAACGTTTCTGAGAACTTTAATCAGAAAGTCGGCATTGACGGCGTAATTCTAACCAAACTGGATGGCGATACCCGAGGCGGTGCGGCTCTTTCCATTAAGGCAATCAGCGGCAAACCGATTTTATATGTGGGTATGGGTGAAAAACTTTCCGATTTGGAACAGTTTTATCCGGATCGAATGGCTTCCCGTATTTTAGGTATGGGTGATGTGATGAGCTTGATTGAAAAAGCACAGCAGAACATCGACGAAGACAAAGCCAAAGAAATGGAACAGAAAATCAAAAAAGCCACGTTTGGTTTCGATGATTACCTGGAAAGTATGAACCAGATGAAAAATATGGGTGGTATTTCCAGCGTATTGAATATGCTTCCAGGTCTTGGAAATAAAGCAAAAGACATTGAAAGCATGATTGATGAGAAAGATATGGCGAGAAAGGAAGCAATCATCCTTTCCATGACACCAAAGGAACGTTCCAATCCGGAGATTCTGAATCTTTCCAGAAAGAAAAGAATTGCTCAGGGTGCTGGTGTTGAGCTGGCAGAAGTAAACCGTATGGTAAAACAGTTTGAGCAGACAAGAAAAATGATGAAACAGATGCCTGGTATGATGGGCGGCAAACATGCAAAAAGAGGAGGATTTAACTTCCCTTTTAAATAATCAGATGTAAAATCAAGGAGGACAAAAAAATGGCAGTAAAAATCAGATTAAGAAGAATGGGTCAGAAAAAAGCACCTTTCTATAGAATCATTGTAGCAGATTCCAAATCCCCAAGAGATGGAAGATTCATCGATGAAATCGGAACATATGATCCAACTCGTGAACCAAGCGTTTACACAGTAGATGAAGAAGCAGCTAAAAAATGGTTAGCTAACGGAGCTCAGCCTACAGAAGTTGTAAGCAAGATCTTCAAATTAGCTGGTATTGAAAAATAATCAATACACCAATAGAGACTGCGGAGTCGTTTTTGCCTGGTAATCTTTTGAGATTACCGAGACAAATACGTGGAGGTGCGTAATGAAAGATTTGGTAGAAGTAATTGCAAAATCCCTCGTAGATCATCCGGAAGAAGTTGTTGTTACACAGACAGAAGAAAGCAATGCGATTTTAGTAGAGTTAAAAGTATCATCTGCTGATATGGGTAAAGTGATTGGACGTCAGGGACGTATCGCGAAAGCAATTCGTACCGTTGTAAAAGCCGCTTCCTCTAAATGTGATAAGAAGGTTGTAGTTGAAATTCTGCAATAGCTAACGAATGAGGACGTAGCCGTGGGCTATGTCCTTTTTTATATCATGAGGAAACTGCTCTTAATGATGTGAAAATCGAATGATACGTAGTTTCCTCATGATATAAAAACTCGCTTTGCTCGGAAGATGCACAGCTCGCGGAGAGGAAGTTACTGCTTCGCAGTCCGCGAGCGCGCGAAGAATCTCGCATAGAGAGATTCTATTTTAAGAAAAGGAGACAAGAATGGAACAATTACTGCAGGTGGGCGTTATTTCCAGCACACATGGAATTCGCGGAGAAGTAAAAGTATTTCCTACTACAGATGACCCAAACCGTTTTAAAAAATTGAAACAGGTGATTTTAGATACAGGTAAAGAACAGAAAGACCTGGAAATTCAGGGTGTGAAATTTTTTAAACAGTTTGTAATTTTAAAATTCAAAGGAATTGACAATATCAACGATATTGAAAAATACAAAGGAAAAAGTTTATTTGTAACCAGAGAAAATGCAGTGGATTTGGACGAAGATGAATATTTCATCGCAGACTTGATTGATATGCAGGTGGTTCTGGAAGACGGAACCGAGTTTGGAACACTTACAGATGTTATGGAGACAGGAGCAAATGACGTCTATTGTGTACAGACAGAAAAATACGGAGAAGTATTGATTCCTGCCATCAAAGACTGCATTCTTGATGTTGATATAGAAAATGGAAAAATGATGATTCATCTGATGCCTGGTTTGATTGATGAACCGGCACAGAAATAATTGATCATACAGGAGAAACGTAATGCATTATCATGTACTTACACTGTTTCCGGATATGATTACGCAGGGGCTTGGAACCAGTATCATAGGAAGAGCTATGGATCAGGGAATTATCCGGCTTACTGCTACGAATATCCGTGATTTTTCAAAAAATAAACATATGAAAGTGGATGACTATCCATATGGCGGCGGCGCTGGTATGGTCATGCAGGCACAGCCTGTATACGATGCCTATCAAAATGTTGTAGAACAGATTGGATATAAGCCAAGAGTTATTTATCTGACACCACAGGGATCTGTTTTTAACCAGTCCATGGTAGAAGATTTTGCCAAGGAAGAAGATTTGGTATTTCTTTGCGGCCATTACGAAGGAATTGATGAGCGCGTGTTAGAAGAAATCGTAACCGATTACGTATCCATTGGGGATTATGTGTTAACTGGTGGTGAATTGCCTTCTATGGTAATGATTGATGCCATTTCCAGATTTGTTCCAGGTGTGTTGAGCAATGAAGAATCCGCCCAATTTGAATCTTTTCAGGATAATCTTCTGGAATATCCCCAGTATAGTCGTCCTGCAGAATGGATGGGGAAAAAGGTTCCAGATGTACTGTTGTCGGGGCATCATGCCAACATTGAAAAATGGCGCAGGGAACAGTCCATTTTGCGTACTTTATTGCGGCGCCCAGAATTACTGGAAGGTGCGGAGTTAAGTAAAAAAGAAAAGCAATATCTTGCTAAATTACGACAGGAATTGCTTGAAAACGAATAAAATGAAGAAAGCATTCGAAAATAAAGATTTTCGGATGCTTTTTTATGTCAAAAAGAACCGAATAAAAGAGGAAATAAAAAACCGAATGATATTTACAAAACGTACCGAATATGATATGATGATTTCACAATCAAGAAGGAGGAAAGAACAGTGAAGAAAATAAGCTATTTTTATTTGGACTATTACTGATGAAAAACAAATCGAATATGGATTGGCAGAATATGCGAAATGCCGGATTTTTATTTACACGTAAGAGTGTACAGTTCTTATAGGGTCTTATGACATTTCTATAAATGTTAATATTTGCAAAATTTCTATAATTTCACCACGTTAATTTTAGTTATATGAGTATCGTTTAAGGAGGTTTCATGGTAAAAAGGATGAACAGAATCCGGTCATTATTAGTAATCGTTGCAATACTGGCAGCATTTGTATTTTCAAAATCTGTATTTGCTGAAGATGTGGGTATTCGGAACGAAGAAATTATATCTGAAGATACGGCAGAATCAAAAGAAGATACAAATGTCATAGTAGAAGAAAACACGGTAGAAGCTGACAAAAATACAAATGATATAGTACTGGAAAATACATCAGAAGATATAGCGGAAAGTGAAACAGAAGAAAGTATAACGGATGAGGAAAATAATGAAAATTCTTATATTACATTTTATCCGGAGGATATACCTGTGTATGGAGATTATGAAAATGGAATAGCGCCCATGACAGTAGAAGATTATACAACGGGAGTGGTTACTACGTATAAGAGACTGGATATGTTTAATCCGGATTCGGTTCAGGGATATACAGTACTGAATACGGGAATTAAGTATTTTTCATCTGATAATAATTCATCAGATGCGAATTATCTTGGATTAAAGAGGGTTGTATATTGTATGGAATATTCCAGATCGTCGCCGAATGTGGGATATGATTTCTCGTATACATATCTGGAAACAAATGTCTATCGCCCGGAAGTATATATTATGGCTAATGGAGTGCGCTATTTGAATCAGGAATGTATCAATTCGAAGTTTAGAACTGGATTGGGAGCAGACTATGATTATTATGTAACACAGATGGCGCTGCATCTGGCAAGAGGAGAATTTTCCTATGATTATTTTAAGGAACGGATGCTGTCAAGAAACAGCGGAGTGTCGGATACGGTAAAAAATAAGGTTCTGGAGTGCATATACAATCTGTATGCATATGGAGTAAATATTACGACAGATCCCTGTATGTTTTATTTATATGGTACAGATAATCAAAATAGTATTTTAATGAATATTTCCGGCGCCACGCATTCGTTAGCCAATGTATCCAGCAAATGGACACAAAATAGTGCGGGTAATTGGGTGACACCAGTAGCTGTACCAGTTTCAACAGATTATTATGGTGGAGATCTGCGGCCATATTACAGAAATATGACAGTAACTACGGATGTAGCGGGCGTGAATGTGTATCAGTATTCTTTAAACGGAGGTGTGATTTCACAGGGTTTTTATTTGTATTGTTCCGATGCCACATATAAATCGCTTCAAAAAACAGGAGCAACGATTAATGTAACGTGTAAACTGACGTTTCCCAATGTTTTTGCTGGAAGAGTATTGGACTTTGCTGCGAATAGTACATATCAGGATGTGGAATATTATGGTGCTCTGACGGATTGGGGAAATGCAGATGCATCGGTAAAAGCGGTATATACAGTAGAGAAAACAGAAACATATGGAAACGTGTATTTACAAAAAACTTCTGCAAATACTTCCATTACAAATGATAACAGTTGCTATAGCTTGAGTGGAGCAGAATATACTGTGTATGCAAATGCTGCCTGCACGGTATCCAAAGGCACATTGATCACGACGTCAACTGGAAAAAGTAATACATTGAAATTGGCGACGGGTACATATTATGTGAAAGAAACGAAGGTTCCACAAGGATATGTACTTGATGATACAGTATATAAAGTTGTTTTAACTTCTGCGCATGAAAGCAGTCCTTATGTACTAAAGGTAAGCGATGAGCCTCAAGCATTTCCAATGGAACTTTTGTTAAAAAAAGTAGATGAAGAGACACTTGAATCTTCCGGGCGGGGACATGGAACCTTGAAAGGCGGGCAGTTTACTGTCAAGTATTATGATATTCTGGAAGAAAAAGATCCTGCTGAAAGTGGGTATGAGCCAGTGAAAACATGGGTTTTTCAGACTGATGAAAATGGGTATATTTATTTTGATCAGAGTTCTTATTTTGTAAAAGGCGATGATCTGTACCAAATGGTTTCCGGAGCTGTGTGCATTCCGATTGGAACAATTACGATTCAGGAGACGCAGTCTCCGGAAGGGTACAGAATAAATGAAACCATATATATAAAAAAGATTTCGGCAGAATTAATAGAGTCTGGCATTACTGCTTATGCAGTTCCCATAATCCCCGAATCAATTCTGAAATTAAATCTTTTAAAAATACAGGATGAAACAGAGCTTGGTATTGGTCAGGTGGAATTTGAACATACAAGACCGAATGGTGAAATAGAAAACCTGGAAACAGATAAAAATGGTGAACTGGAGATTCTGGGACTGGAAACAGGGCAGCATATTTTAAAAGAATCAGCAGCGCCAGGGGGATATTTACTGAATCAAAATGAAATCTGTTTTACAGTAAATGATGATCATTCGATAGTAATAGAATCAGATGCTGTCGAGACAGAGCAAAATGGAAATATTCTGATTTCTATAAATACAGAAGGGAATCTGGAAATCGTTGTGGAAGATAAAGTTTCTCCGTTTGACTTACAGATTGTGAAGAAAAATACGAAAGGGATAGTTCTTTCTGATGTAGAATTTACAATATATGAAGATGAAAATTGTCAATCAGCAGTTGAAACACAGGTAACGGATAAAGATGGTATGTTAACAATAAAAAATCTTCTGGTTGGGAAGACATACTATGTCAAGGAAACAAAAGCACCAACAGGATATAAATTACCAGAAATAGAACAAGTTATTAAAATCAGTACAAATGCATGCCCAGTGGAAAATATGTTTGAGTTTTCTGTCAATGATGAAAGATTTACAGCAAACGATACAGATACGGAGCAGAAAATATATGTAAGTGGTGATCCATCGAACAGAATCATCCATCTGGAGATTGAAAATACAACAGGATATGTATTGCCGGAGACGGGTTCTGTGAATACGGTTGTACTGGTTCTGATAGGTTCATTATATATGCTATATGCATTAGGGTCAGGTAAAATAAAAACAGAGAGGAATTAATAGACTTATGAAACATAAATTTTTATTATCTTTATTAGCGTTTTCTTTACTTTGTGGGACAACAGCATCTTTTTATGGAACGACAAATGTATATGCCGCTTCTTATACGGTAGAAAATGGAACAGTGAGTTGTGGAACAGGTGAAGCCAGTATCACTATTTATGGAAATGAAGGACAGAGCCTGGCAGGAAAACAATTTCAGCTGTATAAGTTGTTTCATGTGGAAAATGCAGTGGATGGCGAGTCTGTCAACTATTCATTCAATGATACGTATAAGGCTGCTTTGCAGAATGTAGTAGGAGAAAAATTATCAAAAGAACCATCCACTGTCACCGAATACGATGTGATTGATTATATTCAGGGTTTAAATAATTTTAAAGTAGAAGGTGCAGACGCAGTGCAGACACTGGAAAGCCGATATTCAGATTTTCGATATTTTGTAGAAATTTTAAGAGATGAAATGGTTCGTCTGGGATGTACCGGAGATATAATTACTGTCAATTCTGTAAGTACATATAATAGTTTTGAACTCGTTGGTCTGGATTATGGATATTATATTGTGGATGAAATTACAGCAACGGAGGGTACTAATGCAGCCAGTTCTTTGTGCATGGTGAGTACTGCAAATCCAGAGACATCTATCAATATCAAATCAGATTATCCTACTGTAAGCAAGAAAATTCAGGAGGATGATCAATTGGAAGATGCAGGTGAAAATGGATGGAATGATATTGCGGATTTTGAAATCGGACAGTCAGTTCCTTATCAATACACTTCCAATATTCCCAATATCAATGGCTATTCAACATATTATTATGCATGGCATGATGTGATGGATGATGCGCTTTCATTTCAAAGGGACAGTGTAGAGATTGTAATTTCGGATGAGGAAAAAAGTTATACATTGGATGTATCTGAGTTTTCTGTAGTGGAAAATCCGGATGAAGATACAACTTTTGTGATTACGGTGAATGATATGAAAGCAATCATCGACAGAGAGTTTAACAATATGGATGCACTGGGACATAACACGTATGGACAGGTTGTAACATTGAACTATACAGCAATTTTAAATGATCTGGCAGCAAACGATACAGGGAGACCAGGTTTTGAAAATAATGTAAGGCTTGAATTTTCTAATAATCCGGATAATGAAAATGAAGGTGCAGATAAGCCGGATGATGAGACTGGATTTACTCCATGGGATACAGTTGTATGTTTTACATATCAGCTGGATGTATTAAAAACAAATGATAAAGATATGCCTTTGGCAAATGCAAAGTTCCGTTTATATTCTGATGAATCATGTCAAAATGAAGTTTACGTGAAAAAATCAGATACAGGCTATATTGTTATGAATAGAGATTCTTTGGGCGGAACAGACCATGTAGGTGGAGAAACACCTTCGGATGCGGTAGTAATGGAATCAGCAGAAGATGGAACTTTTGTTATTTATGGTTTGGATGATGGTATTTATTATTTAAAAGAAGTAGATGCTCCAGATGGGTACAGACAGATTTTGGATCCCATCAAACTGACAGTAGATGCTGTTTATACAACAGAAAGGGATTCATACTTAAAAGGTGATGGTACAACAGAAAAAGCGTTGATTGATTTGAATGTTACCGCAGATATTAAATTGTTCTTAGATGGAAAATATGAAGAATCTTCCAGCGAACTTGTTACAGATGTAGAAAATGGTTCAGCAAATTTAACTATTATCAACCATGTAGGAAGCAAACTTCCGATTACTGGTTCTGTCGGTACAATAGCATTGATCGTACTTGGGGCAGGGGCTATGGTTGTTGGACTTAAAAAAGAAAAATCTTAAATTGTGTTATGATAGGAAATATTATATTTCATGAAAAAGATTGTAAAAGTATGTATTTTTATTATCGGTCTTATCATGTGTGCGTATCCTTTGGTAAGTAATCTGATTGTGCAGCGGTATCAAAAAGATACCGTTGCCACTCATGAAAAAATGGTTGCACAGATGGAAGATTCACATCTTGAGGATGAATATGAAAGAGCGAAAGAATATAATCATATGTTATTTCAGGCAAAGAGTTCAACGATTGCAGATCTGAATTTTGATTCGCAATACCAGAAAAAATATGAATCTTTATTGAATATATCTGACAATGGCATAATGGGAAGCATAGAAATTCCCAAAATCAGTTTGAATCTGCCGATATATCATGGAACGAGTGAGGATGTGCTTGCGTTTGGAGTGGGGCACGTGGAAGATTCCAGTTTACCAATTGGCGGAGTAAATACGAGAGCTGTATTGACCGGTCATAGAGGTCTTCCCAATGCAAAATTATTCACACGTCTGGATGAAATAGAAACAGGGGATTTATTTTTTGTTACTGTTTTGGATGAAATACTGGCGTACAAGGTATGCCATATTGATGTTATTACCCCAGAAGATATTCAGACCTTAGAAATACAGGAAGGAAAAGATTTGATTACGTTGATCACGTGTACACCATATGGGATTAATACACATCGATTACTTGTAACAGGGGAAAGAGTGGCTAATGAAACACAAGCGTATGAAGCTATTGAGACGAAATTGGCATCAACAAGAGAATTGGCTTTTACCTGTTTACCTTTTTTATTTTTGGGGATAGGCATAGTACAGGTGAGTATGAAGATGTATAAAAGGCGAAAAAGCAAAAAAGGAGGAAATCATGAGGGTGAAAAAGTATAGAAAGTTTTTGATAGTTATGATGATGGTGTTGTTATACACGACTCCTGTTTGCGCAATGGACAGCAGCAAGACCGATCATAAGATCGATGCAGACTTGTATGATAGCTCTGGCGAATATATAAGTCCATCGGCTACGTCAAAAAATACAGGGAGCATTACAGTTAAACTACAGGATACAGAAAATGATACTTCAAAAAGTAATGTTAAAATTGCAATTGCAAAAGTAGCAGATGTCATAGATGGCGAATTTGTGTTAGAACAAAAATTTACAAATGCACAGGTGGATTTGAATACGATTTCAAGTGCTGATGAAACGGAGGCGGCAGTGGAAGCATTAATGAGTTATGCCACCCCGGATCAGATATTTACAACAAATACAGAGGGAATTGTTGAAATAGAGGATATTGCAGTGGGAGTATATTTGATATATGAAGCGGATGCTGTCACGTATGCGCAAATTGCTCCAAGTTTGATATCTCTTCCAATGTATAATGAACAAACGTGCAGTATGAATTATGAGATAGAAGTAATACCCAAATACATTCCAATAGACGTAGAAGTAGAACGTTCAGGTATCTTTCAGACTGGAATAAAAAATTACGCATTAGAATATGCAGGTATATCAATCATGATGTTTTTTATAGCAGTGGTTATTTTGTGTGCGGCAAGGAATAGAAAAACATTATGAAAAGATTCGTTCTTTATATAATATCTGCAGTATTCATATTGTGTTCCTTGTGCGGGGCATGGTTTGCGTATAAGGAAAATGAACCTTTTGGGAAAGCAAATATACAAAAAAGAGTAATTTCGTATATCGGGAAATGGAAAGAAAATGAGGAAACATATGGGGACAAAGTAGACTTTAAATGTCTGAAAGAAATTAATACGGATATTTGCGGATGGATTTATATCCCGGACACTTCTGTTGATTATCCGATTTTGATTGGGGATACAGATGAAAAATATTTATATACGGACGTAGAAGGAAATCCCAGTAAATTAGGATCTATTTTTTCTTTTTCTGATACAGACAGAACTCTCAAAGATGCCAGAATTATTCTTTTTGGACACAATATGAAAGAATATCAAATGTTTGGTGAATTAAAACGATATATAGAGGATGAAGAATTTAGAAACAATCATAAAAAGATATACATTTATGCGGAAGATAAGATTATGGAATTGGAAGTGTTCTCTATTTTTATTTGTGAAGAAACAGATTCTATATTCCGCGATTCTACGCGATTGGGTTCTAAAGAGTATAAAGCGTTATTACAGGAATTAGCAGACAGAGATCAATATTTTTGTACATGCCAGGAGAATATGGAGAATGGCGAAAATCGGCAAAGCGTTTCTTTAGTAACTTGCAGTGGTTCAGTTGGAACGAAACAGCGTTTAGTTGTAAGTGCCATTGCTGGAAAGGTTTAAGTGGTATTCTGTGAATAGAATAATATTTACAAATAAATGGCTGGATGTTAAGATAAAATATCAGAAATCGTGTATATTTAAGAAAGAGGAAAAAAAATGCTTGATAAAAATGATATGGAAATAATCCAGCAAATGATACAGAAATCTGTTCGGGAAGAATTACAGCAGTTGCAGCAGTCCGAAGAAGAGTGCAATAATGATTCTTTGAAAAGTAGGATGCATTTATATCATGATGCAATAGAAAATATTAATAAGAATCAGAGAAAAGCAAAAGTTTTGTTTACGAATGCTGGAGGAAGCGCAAGCAAGGGCAGTCAGACAACCAGAATTACACTTCCGATTACGTGGGTAAGACAGATGGGAATCACACCGGAAAATCGAGAAGTTGATATTCGATTTGAAGACGGGAAAATTATTATTGAGAAAAAGGCAGAATAAGAAATTCCCCAAATGAAAATCTGCAAGTCTGCAAGGGTCATTTGGGGAATAAGCGTTTCATAGTGAAAAATGTCTATTCATCCCAACCGTCTGTAAAACGAATGTTTACAGAGATGTTTCGGATGATTTCGCCTTCTTTTACTGGAATATCACTGATTTCTGTGATAGGAGGCAAATCTCCACCGTCTGTGACTTCCAGATAAATCCAGTCATAAGCTGCCTCATTGGCTTTTTCGATAGCTTCATCTAAAGTTTCTCCTTCTCCGTAGCAACATGCAAGATCCGGAAAAGATCCTTTATAAGTTCCATTTTCTGTTTTTTTGAATACTGCTGGATATACAAATTTCATAAAAAATCTCCTTTATTTCAGTTCTTAATTCGTCTGTTATTTATTATAATGCGTTTTGCTTAAGAATACAAACTATAATTCTTTATAAATGATAACTCTGTCCAGTCCGCCATATAATTTGGCTGAAGCGATGATTTCGTATCCACAGGCAATCATGTTCTGCAAACTATATTTATTATCGGGATGGATAGTTGCAAATAGATAGCGATAAGGTAATTGTTGAAGCATACTTTCTGCTACGGCAGCCATTTGCGCTTGCAAATGATGACCACGATAAGCAGAATGAACGACCGCAGAATCCATATGTACACTTTTATTTAAGTTTGTTTCAGAAAAATTTAGAAAATATCCCAGATTATCTTTTGAATTTCCAGGAAATTTCACGATAAAAAAACCTGCTAAGTTGTTTTCATTCTCCGGCTTTGCTAAAATAATGAATCCATTCTTAGCAATAATTTTTTCTATATATTCCTGATCGTCATCTACAAACCATTCTTTGTGTGCTACGGTTTCTTTAGCGTGAGTCATGAGTGCCATAATTGCAGCAGAATCTTCCGATTTTGCAAGGTGAAAATGAAATTTCATAATAGTATCCTGTCTTTCTTATTTTGTATGGATTATTATAAACAGAATAAAGTGAAAAAACAACAAAGAATCCTATTTGTTGACTAAAAAAATGGAACATGATATATTTTGAGAGATTATCAGAAAAAAGAAGATAAAAATGAGTGGAAAGGAAGAATGCATGAATACATACAGAAAAGGTAAGGCTTATGAAGTGACAGAAATCGCTATGTTTGTCGTCATACTAATTATTTGTTCATGGATTTCTATTCCCACAGTAATTCCATTTACGATGCAGACGTTTGCTATTTTCCTGGCAATCTGTGTGTTAGGCGGTAAAAAAACATCGATGGTGGTTTTTATTTATTTGCTGATGGGAAGTATTGGTTTACCCGTTTTTTCAGGGTTTTGTGGCGGCGCAGGTTGTCTGGTTGGTAATACAGGTGGATTTTTGGTCGGATTTTTTATTGCTTCCTTAGTTATCTGGGGGCTAGAACATATCGTCGGTTTGAATTCCTGGATACGATGGATACAAATGACTGTGTGTATCATGATCTGTTATTTCATCGGAGTAGTATGGTATATGGCGATTACTCAAATACCATTTTATAGTGAAACAGTTATGCCGATTATAAGTGTATACGTACTTCCATTTGTAATACCAGATGGAATAAAAATGATTTTAGCGTATTATCTAAGTAAGCGGATTAAAATAATAATTAAAAATTCATATTGTTAGTTGAGAAGATGCAGTTTTATTGCATCTTCTTTTGTTCACAGTATTTTCACAAACTTCATGAAAAATAAATTGACTTTGGCAATTGAGAAAATTATAATAGTTTTGTAACGAACATTCGGAAGCGAACGAAAGAGAAAAGGGTGATAAAATGGAGCAAAAAGAACATATTGGACGTGAGATTAAGAGGCTTGATAATGAAATAAAAAGTCTGATTGCATCACATCGTATGGAAATGGGCAATAGTGATATGACGCTGATGCATAATTGGATTGCTTGTTATTTGTATGAGAATAGTGATAAAGACGTGTTCCAAAAAGATCTGGAAGCAAAATTTTCCATTGCCCGTTCGACGGCTTCTGGGATTCTTCAGTTGATGGAAAAGAAAGGATTTATTGAGCGAGTATCGGTAGAACGTGATGCTCGATTGAAAAAAATCATTCTGACAGAAAAAGGTGTTGTGTTTCATAAGCAGAATATCCAGTTGACAGAAGAATTTGAGTACCTTATGAAAAAAGGAATCAGCCAGGAGGAGCTTGAGATATTTTTCCGTGTTGTTCGAACGATGAGAGAGAATTTAGAAAGAGAACACAGTGAAACAGACAGGAGGAGAGAACGATGTTAAAAACATTAAGCGCGTATGTAAAAGAATTCAAGCGCGACTCGATCTTGACGCCACTGTGCATGATTGCTGAAGTTATCCTTGAAATGATGATTCCACTTTTGATGGCATCCATCATTGATGACGGTGTGGACAAAGGTGATATGAAACACATCTGTCTGATTGGCGGACTTATGGTAATTATTGCACTGGGCGGATTTGTGGCAGGTGTATTGGGTGGCAAGTTTGGAGCGAATGCTTCTACTGGTTTTGCCCGTAATTTGCGTGAAGCGATGTTTGAAAAGATTCAGACATATTCATTTGCAAATATTGACAAATTCAGCACCGCTGGATTGATTACACGTCTTACCACAGATGTATCAAACTTACAGAATGCATATCAGATGATTTTGCGTATGTTTACCAGAGCACCAGCCAGCTTAATCTGCGCGATGGTTATGGCATTTTCTATCAATGCAGAGATTGCATCCATTTATTTGGTTGCGGTTATTTTCCTTGCCATTTGCTTGTTATTTATCATGACAAATGCAAACAAATATTTCCGCCAGGTATTCCGCAAATACGATGAGCTGAATGCAAGTGTACAGGAAAATGTAAATGGTATTCGAGTAGTAAAAGCATATGTACGTGAAGATTTTGAAAATAAAAAATTCACAGAAGCAAGTGAAAACGTTTATAAAATGTTTATCAGTGCGGAAAAAATTATTTCCTTCAATGGTCCTTTGATGCAGTTTACTGTTTATGGATGTATTTTGTTTATCAGCTGGCTTGGAGCACAGATGATCGTTGTTGGCGGTCTGACAACTGGTGAGTTGATGAGTCTTTTGGCTTATTGTATGAATATTTTGATGAGCTTGATGATGCTTTCCATGATGTTTGTTATGATTACAATGAGTACTGCAAGTGCGAATCGTATCGTGGAAGTATTAAATGAAGAACCTGAGATTAAAAATCCGGAAAATCCTGTTATGGAAGTAAAAGATGGAAGCATTGAGTTTGATAATGTAAGTTTCAGTTATAAGAAAACAAGCCGTGAGGCTGTTCTTAGAAATATTCGTCTGGATATCAAAGCAGGAGAAACAATTGGTATTATTGGTGGAACTGGTAGTTCCAAGACCAGTTTGGTAAACCTGATCAGCCGTTTGTATGATACTTCTAAAGGAAGTGTTAAGGTTGGCGGTATCGATGTGAAAAAATATGATCTGGAAGTTTTGAGAAATGAGGTATCCGTTGTATTGCAGAAAAACGTATTATTCTCCGGAACAATTCTGGAAAATCTGCGTTGGGGTGATATTAACGCAACAGAAGAAGAATGTAAACGTGCCTGCGAATTAGCTTGTGCGGATGAATTTATCCAGCGAATGCCAGAAAAATACAATACATATATTGAACAGGGTGGAACCAATGTATCCGGTGGTCAGAAACAGAGACTTTGTATTGCCAGAGCATTGTTGAAAAAACCGAAAATTTTGATTTTGGATGACTCTACCAGTGCAGTTGATACAGCGACAGATGCAAAAATCAGAAAAGCATTTGCGGAAGAAATCCCAGATACTACAAAACTGATCATTGCACAGCGTATCTCCAGTGTTCAGCATGCGGATAGAATCATTGTTATGGAAAACGGTTTTGTGGATGGTTTTGGTACACATGAAGAATTGTTAGAAACAAATAGTATTTATCGTGAAGTATACGAATCTCAGACACAGGGAAGTGGAGATTTTGATGAAAAGGCAGGTGAACAGTAATGGCTGATACTCAAAAGAAACCAAATCCTGCACCTCCTGGAAAAATGCCACGTGGTGTGAAAGGTCCGAAAGTTGAAAATGCAGGTGAAATCCTGAAACGATTGATGCAGTATCTTTGGAGATATTACGGATTTCAGTTGATAGTTGTTGCAATTGCCATTGTAATCAGTGTATTGGCTAATGTTCAGGGAACAATGTTTACACAGACTTTGATTGATGAATACATTTTGCCGATGATTGGAGCAGAAAATCCTGATTTTGGTCCATTATTACATGCAATTATAAAAGTAGCATGCTTTTATTTAGTTGGTGTTGCGGCATCCTTTGCACAGAGCCGTATCATGATTTATGTAACACAGGGAACTTTGAAAAAACTTCGTGTTGAAATTTTTACGCATATGGAAAGCCTTCCTATTAAATATTTTGATACACATCCACACGGAGATATCATGTCTGTGTATACGAACGATATTGATACACTCCGTCAGATGATCAGTCAGAGTATGCCTCAGTTATTAAACAGTGCAATTACGATTGTCAGTGTATTGAGCAGTATGCTGATCATCAGTGTTCCTCTGACTCTGGTAAGTTTGTTCATGGTATTTTTGATGATGAATGTAACAAAATTTGTTGCAGGTCGAAGTGGAAAATACTTTATGGTACAGCAGCAGTCTCTGGGTACAGTAAACGGTTATATTGAAGAAATGATGGAAGGACAGAAAGTAGTAAAAGTATTCTGTCATGAAGAAGAAAATATCAAAGAATTCAAAGAACTGAACGATCAGTTATATGAAAGTTCAAGAAATGCAAATACATATGCAAATATCATCGGACCTGTCAATGCGCAGCTTGGTAATGTAAGTTACGTTGTTTGTGCGATTGTAGGTGGTGCATTCTCTATCTTTGGTGTTTCCGGATTGACTTTGGGTGGACTTGCAAGTTTCCTTACTTTCAATAAGAGCTTCAACCAGCCAATTAACCAGATCAGCCAGCAGATGAACAGTATTGTAATGGCTATGGCTGGTGCAGACCGTATTTTCAAACTTCTGGATGAAAAACCAGAAGTGGATGATGGTTATGTAAAACTGGTAAATGCTAAGAAGATGAATAATAGCCTGGTTGAAACAAACAAACATACAGGATGTTGGGCATGGAAACATTATCATCGTGCAACAAATACAACAACCTATCAGGAAGTAAAAGGTCATGTAGAATTAAATGGTGTTGACTTTGGATATACAGATGAAAAGATGGTTCTTCACGATATTCGTCTGATAGCAGAACCTGGACAGAAGATTGCGTTTGTAGGTTCTACAGGTGCTGGTAAAACAACCATTACAAACCTGATTAACCGTTTCTATGATATTCAGGACGGTAAAATCAGATACGATGGAATCAATATCAATAAAATTAAAAAAGATGATCTTCGTCATTCTCTTGGAATCGTACTTCAGGAAACACAGTTGTTTACAGGTACTGTAATGGAAAATATTCGTTATGGTAAATTGGATGCAACAGATGAAGAAGTAAAAGCAGCAGCAACACTTGCCAACGCAGATGGATTTATTCGTCGTCTTCCAGAAGGATACAATACGATGTTGACAAATAATGGTGCAAACCTGAGTCAGGGTCAGAGACAGCTTCTTGCAATTGCCAGAGCAGCAGTAGCAGACCCTCCAGTATTGATTCTGGATGAAGCGACTTCTTCCATTGATACTCGTACAGAAAAACTGGTACAGGATGGTATGGATCACCTGATGAGCGGAAGAACAACGTTCGTTATCGCACATAGATTGTCAACCGTTCGCAATAGTGATTGTATCATTGTATTGGAACAGGGACGTATCATTGAACGCGGAACACATGATGAATTGATTGAACAGCAGGGTAAATATTATCAGTTGTATACTGGTGGTGCCGGAAAGCTTGAATAAAAATCAGGAATCAGTCAGTGATGGCTGATTCCTTTTTTTGTACCAAGTATATGAAAAAGAGAGAAATTTACAAAAATTTAAGATTTTCATTGACATTTTGTCGATGAGTGATAGAATGAAATTTGTACTTTTTCGTGATAAAGTATAAGAATAATATCAGATAGAGGTGCGGTATTCATCAGTATGATGAAAAATAAGGCTGGGGCGCTGTTTTATGAGAAAGGGGATGCCGCCGAAGAAACTGAAATCCCAAAAGCAGTTTCTGGGACGATATAAAATATATATCGTACTGTCACAATTGTGGAGAGCTATTGCTGAGAAATAGGAGAAAGATTTCAGGGTCATGGTATGCTTTGCAAGTGTGCCATTTTTTTATTATATAGGAAAGAATCAGACAGGAGACATGTGTTCTTTCCTATATAATAAAAATTTGGATGTACTATCTGAAAAATATGAAGGAGGAGAAAATTATGAAAGCAAAACTCAGAAAATTGTTGTTCTGCCTGACTGCTATGATGACAATGGTTATGTGCAGTCCAATGTTGGTACTTGCTGCTGAAGAAGAGTACGTACCTTCTATGTATGCATCTTTTTGGTCCTTGATTCCACCAGTAGTTGCGATTGTACTGGCGCTGATTACAAAAGAAGTATACAGTTCCCTGTTCGTAGGGATTTTAGTAGGTGGTCTGTTTTATTCAGGATTTAATTTTGAAATGACAGTGAACCACATTTTCCAGAATGGTTTTATCGGCGTTCTTTCCGATAGTTACAACGTAGGTATTCTGGTATTCCTGGTAATCTTAGGTGCTATGGTATGTCTGATGAATAAAGCAGGTGGTTCTGCTGCATTCGGTCGTTGGGCAAGCACACATATCAAAAGCCGTGTGGGTGCACAGCTGGCAACTATTTTACTTGGATGTCTGATCTTTATTGACGACTATTTCAACTGTCTGACAGTAGGTAGCGTTATGCGTCCTGTAACTGACAAAGAAAATGTATCCCGTGCAAAACTGGCATATCTGATCGATGCTACAGCAGCTCCAGTATGTATCATTGCACCTATTTCTTCTTGGGCAGCAGCCGTTACTGGGTTCGTAGAAGGAGAAGATGGATTCTCTATTTTTGTTCGTGCGATTCCATATAACTTCTATGCAATTCTGACAATTGTTATGATGGTTGCAATGGTTCTGTTGAAAATGGAATTTGGTCCAATGAAACAGCACGAAGATAATGCAAGAAAAGGTGATTTGTATACAACACCTGACCGTCCATATGCAGCAGCAGAAAATGAAATGAATGAAAATGCAAAAGGAAAAGTTATCGACTTGATCATTCCTATCATTACATTGATCGTATGTTGTATCATTGGTATGATTTATACAGGCGGATTCTTCAGTGGAACAGGTATTATCGAAGCATTCTCTAACTGTGATGCATCTGTAGGTTTGGCTTACGGAAGTTTCTTTGGTATGATTATTACTGTAATTTTGTACATGGCTCGTAAAGTATTGTCTTTCAAAGAATGTATGGAATGTCTGCCAGAAGGATTTAAAGCAATGGTACCAGCTATTTT
>JAXJUX010000089.1:0-9247 GCA_036308845.1 Ruminococcus sp. | reverse complement strand
TACATCTTCTGCAAAAACAGTGCTTCAATGCGCCTTCAGGGACTCGAACCCTGGACAAATAGATTAAGAGTCTACTGCTCTACCAACTGAGCTAAAGGCGCTTATCATTAATGCAAGAATCATTATACTCAATTGTTTGTAAAAAAGCAAGGGTTTTTTTACCTTTTTTTCTTACTTTGTTTCTTATTCTTATTTTTTGTGTCCAGGAATTCGTCTATTTCTTTTAAAGACTGATACATTTTCAGAAATTGCTGATTACATTTTGGATTATTATAACTCCATAACCATAATGGGGATTTTTTGAAGCGCCTTTTTTTCATAATCCAATCTTCCTGCAAATGTCTTTACTATAATATATGCACTGCAATCAATTTATGAATCGGATTTCCCTGAGAGGAAAACTTTTCTTCATATTCCGTCATCACATTACCCTCCATTAAGTCAGGGGTGTGGTGAAGATCAAATGTATGTGCCAATAACGTCCATCCTGCTTCATTTACTTCTTCTAATGAAAATTCAAACAGGGCTCGATTGTCTGTTTTAAACTCGATATTTCCTTCTTTTTTTAAAATCTGGTCATAACGAGCCAGAAATTGACGGGAAGTAAGACGACGTTTCGCATGGCGTTCTTTTGGCCAAGGATCAGAAAAGTTCAGATATACTTTATCAACTTCTTCTTTTTCAAATACATCAGGCAAATTGCGTGCATCCATGCGGATAAAATACAGATTTTGCAGTTCATCTTCCCGTTGTTCTCTTTTTTGAACAGCTCTTAATAAAACACTGTCATACATTTCGATACCTATATAATTGATTTCCGGGTGTGCACTGGCCATATCCATTATAAAACGGCCCTTTCCCATCCCAACTTCAATCTGTATCGGATGATTGTTACCAAAAACCTCGCTCCATTTTCCTTTATAATTTTCAGGATTCTGAATTACATAATTACTCTCTGTAATTACATCCTTTGATCCTGGAATATTACGTAATCTCATGCGTATGTCCTTCCTTTTACAATTTTTATTAGTAGCTACTTTTCATCTTACTATAAAGCAGAAGTATTTTAAAGGTTTATTAATTGTTCGACAATTTTCTTTATTTATTTCTACTTTTTTGACTATAGAAAAGTCAATAGATTTTTCTTTTTATTTTTTGTAAACGCAATTTTTATCACTTATCAACAAAACATTTGTTTTGTTTTTCATTATGTAAATCAAAGTTCTCCACATTTATTTTTGTGGATAAAGTGGATAACTTTGTTGATAACTGGATTTTATAGGCTTTTCCACACTTTTTAAATGTGGATAACTTTAGGATAACTTTTTGTTTTCCACCTATAATATTTTATCATTTGACATATTTTGTTAATTTTTAACAAAAAGACCGTAAATATGCCTCTGCCGAATTTATGCAATTAGCTCCATCCGCTGCTGCCGTTATAATTTGTCGCAACGCCTTTGTTCTGACATCTCCTGCCGCATAAATTCCAGGAATATTTGTTTTTCCATCTTCTCCTGCAATAATATAGCCGGAAGCATCGACATTTACGATATTTTTAACATAAGCCGTATCTGGAATCGTTCCTACTGCAACAAATACTCCATCCACATTCCGGTTTTCCTTAACACCTGTATGAGTATGTTGTGTTTCCATCCACTGGACTTGTGATTCTCCACCAATCTTTGTTACAGTCCTGTTCCAGCAGAACTCTACATTCGGTGCTTTTTTCAAAGCATCCTGTAAAACTTTTGCAGCACGTAATTCATCGCGTCTATGAATTACATATACTTTTTCACAGATTCCAGATAAAAGCAGAGCATCTTCTACAGCAACATCGCCACCGCCTACAACAGCAACTGTTTTACCTTCAAAAAACGCACCATCACAGGTTGCACAGTACGACACACCTGATCCAGAAAATTCTTCTTCTCCTGGAACTTCCAGTTTTCTGTGAACAGCGCCAGAAGCCAACACTACTGTTTTTGCATAATAATCTGCTTTTTTGGTATGTATTACTTTTACATCATCCTGCAAGGAAATATTCGTAACTTTTCCTCTTTTTATTTCTACACCCTGTCTGGCGAGGTGTTCTTTTATTTTTTCTGCAAGTTCTGCTCCACTGATGCCAGGCAGTCCCGGATAGTTATCGATTTCCTGTGTATCGACAATCTGACCGCCTTTTACAAAACTTCCTTCCAATATAAGAGCTTCCATCCCTGCTCTTTTTGCATAAATACCTGCTGTCATACCTGCAGGACCAGAACCTATAACAATTACATCATATATCATACATATACCCTTTCCCTATGTATTGAGACTCCATAACAAAATGTATTGTAGCATATTTCTGCCTGATTTCCCATACATTACTAATAATTCGATTTTTCGGAGTTTTATGAAAGTAATAAAAAGGCATCGGAAATATCTTATCCCCGCAACAATTCTTTTCGTTATTTTATTATGTCCATTTTCCATCAGATTATGGAACACCTACCAGACAAATCAAACATTTGAAACCTATACAGATGATTTGTTCTACACGGACATTTCCGGAAATTTGTTAACTCTTCACTATACGTTGGCTCAACCAGAAGATTATGGAATCACTTCCTATGAAACTTCTTTGGGTACGTTTGAACCATCCTCGCTGACACAATCTTTCATTCTGGAAAACAGGATATGGAATCTGGAACAATTTCCCTCTGATTCTTTAAATGAAGCAAATCAGCTGACCAAGGATATTCTACTTCTAACTTACAAAACAGAGCTTCACCCAGGAAATCAGACGCTTTTTTACGAAGCGCTTAGCCCATCCCTTGGATTCCAGGCTCAACTTCCTGTTTTACTGGCAGAATACACCTTTCGTGATGAGCAGGATATCCAGGATTATATAAAATTACTTTCTTCTATAGACGTTTATTTTGAATCTCTCATAAATTTTGAACAGTACAAATCACAAAATGGAACATTTATGAGTGATATTACTGCTGACCGCATTGTGGCGCAATGTTCAGATTTTCTCAAAAATCCTGAAGAAAATTATCTTGATTCTGTTTTTCAGGAAAAAATCGATAACTTTGCTGCTTTATCTTCAAATAAACGTCAAGCATATAAAAAATTACATACTCAAATATTATCAGAACATGTATTTCCTGCTTATCAACTTTTAATAGAAGGTTTGACACAATTAATAGGAACAGGCAAGAGCCCAAATGGTCTATGTGGTTTTTCCGGCGGAAAGGCATATTATGACTACCTGCTCAAAAGTAACTGCGGAATCTATGAAACGGTTCCTGAAATTCAAGAACAGCTAACCTTGAAAATTCAACAGATACTAACGGTTTGTCGGGAAATCCTTGTCAGAAATCCCGATATTCTTACAAACTCCAGACAAACCACATCCATAGACTCCGATTCACCCGAAGTTATGTTGGAAGACTTAAAATCCAAAATCAGTCAGGACTTCCCCGTTTCTTCACTTCCATCTTACGAAGTCAAATATGTGCATAAAGATTTAGAAGAACATTTGAGCCCTGCATTTTACCTGACACCACCAATTGACACTCTTTCACCTAACACGATTTACATCAATGCTCATGCAAACATGAAAGGAATTGAACTTTTTACTACACTGGCACATGAAGGATTTCCCGGCCATTTGTACCAAACCATTACGTTTGCGTCTTCGAACCCTCCATTAATACGACAGCTTCTATCTATGAAGGGTTATATTGAGGGTTGGGCGACATACGCCGAAACATTTTCCTATTCTTATTTGGATACAGATAAAGATTTAGCTACATTAACCAATTTAAACCATATTCTGAATTTGTGCATTTTTTCATACCTCGACACGAAAATTCATTATGATGGATGGAATCAATCCGACGCCTCCAACTACCTGGATTCTTTTGGTATTACCAAACCAGAAACACAACAGGAAATTTTCCAGGTCATTGTAGAAGAACCTACGAATTATCTTGTCTACTGCATGGGATATTTGCACTTTTCCGATTTGCAGACAAAAATGCAGACGGAACTAGGGAAACACTTTGATTTTCAAGACTTTCATGAAGCAATTTTGGAGATTGGTCCCTGCCAATTTCCAATTCTGGAAGAATATTTGAAAAAACGTTTGTTGTCATAAACAACCATTCAAAATTTGAAAACTTTACATCTTGCACTTTTTAAGGTATAATTTTCACAATAAATAACCTTTAAGGATAAAAGAGGTGAAATTATGCAAAATCCAATGGAACTTATGAAAATTATGGGAATCTGGAATTCATTTAAAGCAAACCATCCAAAATTCCCAAAATTTATGGCTGCGGCTGCACAGCCAGGTGTTATCTCTGCGAATACAATACTTGAAATGAAAATAACAACCGCAGATGGCCGCACACTGGAGACCAATTTAAAAATAACCGAATCAGACATGGAACTTATTCAGCAGTTGAAAAATATTCAGCCATAATTTATCCTCACACTAGAAAGGAGGCATTACTCCATGATCGATTACACAGCAGAAGGTGTAGAACAGTATAATAAAGCCTATAAGCTTGGAAAAAAAGAAATTGTACTTTTGCCAGCACTTGATGAGATTTTAAAAGAAAAAAATATAAAAGCCCCAAAAGAAGTACCTTTAGGCATCGTTCAGGTTCCTCTTGATCAGATTGTGGGTACTAAAACTGCAGGAAGACGTTCCGCTTTTACGAACAATTTTTATCCTACTTTAAAAGATGGAACCGAATTTTCAACAAAATGGGTAAGTCTGTATGCAGCTCACGTACAGGAAGGTATTCGTGATCCGATTAAAGTATATGAATTCATGAATAAATTCTATGTAGAAGAGGGAAATAAACGTGTCAGTGTTCTGAAATGGTGTGGTGCAGTTTCCTTCGCGGCAAACGTTATTCGTGTCATTCCACCACGTTCCAACGACAAAGAGACTCGCATTTATTATGAATTTTTAGACTTTTATAATGTATCTGAAATCAACTATATCTGGTTTTCTCAGGAAGGTAGTTTTTCAAAATTACAGCGTTACGTAGGAAAACGTCCGGATGAACACTGGAGCGATGACGATAAAATGAACTTCCGTTCCGCTTTTAACCGCTTTACCATCGAGTTTGAGGCTTTGGGCGGCAAAAAATTACCAATTCTTCGCGGCGATGCATTTTTATCTTTTATCAGCGTATATGATTATGCTTCTTTGGAAGATATGTCTAATGCAGAGCTGAAGAAAAAATTAGTAAAAATGTGGGATGAATTCAGCCTTTTGACTACGAATAAATCTTCCGTAGAATTGCAGATGGATCCTACTACAGATTCAGAAAAGAAAATCAACATCCTGGCAAAATTACTGCCATCCTCTAACCAGAAACTGAAAGTTGCATTTATTCACGAAAAAACTGCAAAGACTTCCAGTTGGACCTATGCACATGATTTGGGAAGACTGCATTTACAGGAAACATTTCCTGATCAGTTAATAACCACAAGCTATGAAAATGCGACAGTACAGAATATTGAATCCCTGTTAAATCAAGCAATTGATGAAGGAAATACTATCATCTTTACAACCTCGCCACCGCTTTTAAAGGCAAGCGTGAAAGCAGCACTGGAACATCCGGAAGTCAAGATTCTGAACTGTTCACTGAATAATACTTCCCGCTCCGTACGTACGTATTATGCTCGTATGTATGAAGCAAAATTCCTGATGGGGGCAATCGCAGGTTCTCTTGCAGAAAATGGTAAAATTGGATACATTGCAGATTACCCAATCATGGGAATGATTGCAAACATTAATGCTTTCGCTTTTGGTGCCAAAATGGTAAATCCACGAGCAAAAATCTATCTGGAATGGTCTACTTTGAAAAACAATGATATTGAAAAGAATTTTAAAGAAAATGATGTTCAGTATATTTCCGGAAAAGATATGTCAATTCCAGGAGAAGGAACCCGCCACTTTGGTTTGTTCCATTCAGAAGAAGACACTCCGCTTAATCTGGCTATGCCAATCTGGCACTGGGGTAAATTCTATGAAAAAATGCTTCGCAACATCATTGACGGTACCTGGAAAAATGAAGATACCTCCGATAAATCCAAAGGCTTGAATTATTGGTGGGGTATGTCTTCCGGAATGATTGACGTTATCCATTCCAAATACTTACCAATTGGAACCGCTCGTTTAATTTATGTTTTAAAACAGACAATCAGTGATGGTAAATACAATCCATTTTCTGGCGTTCTCTATTCTCAGGAGGGAATTGTACAGAAAAACTGGTCTGATACCATGACACCAGAAGAAATTATTACTATGGATTGGCTTGCAGAAAATATTGTAGGTTACATTCCAAAAATGGAAGATTTAGTAGATAATGCCTTACCAGTTGTTCTTTTACAAGGCGTAGACAATACACCAGATTAGAAGGGATTTTCGGGATTTTACTTATGAGGATACTAGTAATTGCTGATGAAGAATCAAAATGGTTGTGGGATTATTTTGAAAAAGAAAAATTGGAGGGGATTGACTTAATTCTTTCGGCTGGAGACTTGAACCCTAGATATCTTTCATTTTTGGCAACATTTACTACCGCACCTGTTCTATATGTACACGGAAATCACGATGATAAATATGAAAAAATACCGCCGGATGGCTGTATTTCTATCGAAGACCAGATTTATGTCCACGAAGGCATACGCATTCTTGGTCTGGGAGGGTCCATGCGTTATAACAATGGAATCAATCAGTATACGGAATTTCAAATGACCAAAAGAGTACTCAAATTATGGTGGCAATTATTTCGCCATAAGGGATTTGATATCCTGCTGACACATTCTCCCGCCTATCAATTAAATGATGGCTCTGATTTGCCGCATCGTGGTTTCCAAGTTTTTAATAAACTAATTGATAAATACAAACCTCGATTTTTCGTTCATGGTCATGTACATATGAGCTACGGAAGATCGCACAAACGTTATACTCGTTACGAAGATACACACGTAATCAACGCATACGAACGATGCGTCTTTGATTTCGATGATGACGAGATTGCAAAACACGTAAGATAACATTCACAACACCTGATATATAACATGTTGCATATTACATATTACAAATATCAAGGACCATATTTTATGTGTCAGGTGTATAGTAAAGAAGAACCGGAATTTCCTTTTGTGGATTCCAGTTCTTCTTTCATTTTTCATATATTCTGATTAATTTATGTCTTTTTATGTTCTCCAAACACGAAAAAGACATCCATAGTTTATGCATTGGATATTTTATGTGTCGAATATTTTATGCATTACAATCACTTAGATGCATTCGCCTTTTAAAATAACCTGTTTTACAGATAAATCTTCTTTGTTTAACAATACTGCATTGGCAATTTTTCCAGGCGTGATGCTTCCATACTGATCGTAAATTCCTACCGACTTGGCAGGGTTTACGGCAGCACAACCTACTGCAACTTCCAATGGTACATTCATTTCTTTTACTGCTGTCACCATACATTTCATAAGGTTTGTATTGGAACCTGCCAGTGTACCATCTTCCAGAGTTGCACGATTTCCTTTTGCAATAACCGGCTGTCCACCCAGTTCGTACATACCATCTTCCAAACCTGCCGCCATCATCGTATCACTGATAAAGATGACACGATCCGGACCAAACATTTTCAATGTATTACGAACAATTGCCGGATGAATGTGCACACCATCACAGATCAGTTCCGCTTCGCAATGTGCATCATCAGATGCCGCAATAATCGGTCCTGGATTTCTGTGGTTAATTGGATTCATAGCATTGTAAAGATGTGTAATATGTGTAACGCCTGCTTCAATTGCTTCTTTTGCGGTATCATAGTCCGTACTGGTATGTGCAATAGACAGCACGACTTCACCTTTTTTCGCTTTGATAAATTCCATTGCGCCATCTTCTTCCGGAGCAAGGTCAACCAGTTTGAACAGGCCGCCAGAAGCTTCCTGGATACGGTCAAACATCTCTACGTCTGGTTTATGTACATATTTGCCATTCTGTGCGCCTTTTTTCGCCATAGAAATGAATGGACCTTCCATATTGATTCCGCAAAGGATTGCACCTTTTTCATTTTTATGCGCTTTTGCTGCTTTTGCAATTTCAATCAGTTTTTCTTCTGAAAATGTCATAGTAGCTGGCACAATAGTTGTAACCCCAACGCTTGCTTCATAATCAGCGATTGCCTGAATGGCTTCTTCTGTTCCATCACAGAAATCTTTTCCTACGCATCCGTGGAAATGAATATCTGTAAGACCTGGAATCAGCCAGCAATCGCTTCCGTCCACAACGACGTCATCCTGTGCTGTTTCTGTAAATTTATCACCAACAATATAGATATCTTTTTTTTCAAAAACACCCTGTTCGGTGTAAACATCAGCATTTTTAATAATCATACATATACCCTCTTTCTATTGTTTTGCTTCCCATTTTTTTCAGTATACCAGTTTCTGTTTTTCATAGCAACGGATTTATTCGGAATGTTTGTTGACATTCTATCTGGGACGGTCTTATAATTTTGCTGAATAATTATAATTTTACTATCATAAAGCAACAAAGAATTTTATGATTCATCAATGAAAGAGGATTACTATGGACCAAACAAATAACAAAAAAGGGCTTAACATCAGTACAAAATCCTTTCTCACATCCATTCTTGTGATTTTTGTGTTTATGGTTTTGACCTACATACTCACGTTCCTTATTCCTTCCGGGGAATACATGCGTATCACAGATACGAATGGAAATACGATTATTGATACAAGTTCCACTTTTACTTATGTAGACGGTGGCATTTCCTTTGGAAAATGGTTACTGTCACCGATTCTGGTTTTAGGCGCCAACGGCAGCGGCACCACGATTGCGGTTATTGTATTTTTATTGATCATCGGCGGGATTTTCAACAGCCTTGACAAATGTGGTCTGATGAAATACATGTTGGATCTGATTGTATACCGCTACGGAAAATATCGCTTTCGTCTGATGGCTATGCTTATTTTATTTTTCATGAGTCTGGGGGCTCTGATTGGTTCTTTTGAAGAATGTGTGCCTTTAGTACCAATCGTAACGGCTCTTTCTATCAGCCTCGGCTGGGATGCCCTGACGGGAATGGGAATGAGTATTCTTGCCGCCGGATGCGGATTTTCCTCTGGTGTATGCAATCCATTTACAGTCGGTGTTGCACAGGAACTTGCCGGACTTCCTATG
>JAXJUX010000088.1:0-4106 GCA_036308845.1 Ruminococcus sp. | reverse complement strand
GGTTTATAGTAAAGATAAAATATATGGAAGAACATAAGCGGAGGTTTTTATGCTGGTACAATTTTCACTAACAAATTTTCGGAATTTTAAGGATACGGCAACCTTGGATTTATCGGAAGCCAAGATTACAGAAATGAAATCACATTTATATAAATGCAGTGACGGATTGGGAGTGCTTCCTATGGCAGCATTATATGGTCCAAATGGAAGCGGGAAAACAAATTATCTTAAGGGATTGTGGAAGCTCCGCAGTCTGGTATTGGAAGCTCCACATGTATCTTTGAAAAATTGTACATTTTTATTTGATGAAGAAAGCAAACAGGCGCCAACAGAATTTGATGTTTTATTTCGGATTTTGGATCGTGAATACGAATATCAGCTGAAAATCACAGAAACACAGGTTGTGGAAGAAAATCTGTTTGGCAGAGATTTGAGCGCAGGTGAATTCGATGTATTATTTGACCGTGACAGCGAAGGCGTATATTTATGTGAAGCGTGGGAAAATACAGATGTTTCAACATTGACAGATGAGATGCCGCTTTTGTATTTTCTGGGACAGAATCAACAGGAAGAAGAATTGCAGTCGGTGATTCAGTTTTTTGAAAAGATGGTTTATGTATCAGGAGACGCTTTGGAGCAAGAAGCTTTGGTTGAAGTACTGCAGTCACCAGAATTAAAAGAACAATTGTGCAGCCACTTAAAAAATGTTGGAACTTCGGTTGCAGACATTCAGATGGATGGAGATCAGATTGTGGTGACACATGAAAAAAATAAAATGGTGGTTGCCTTTGCGTGGGAAGAAGAATCTTCTGGAATCCAGCATATGATTTGCCTGCTGGCAGAACTTCTTACTGCGCGTAAGGAAGGAAAACTTGTACTGGCAGATGCGCCAGAAGTACAACTGCATCCAAAATCAATGAAATATCTGTATCAGTTGGCAGCAGACACAGCATCCAGTACGGCTTGTGCCCAGTTTTTAACAGCAACTCATGAAAATTCGAACATGAATAACAGTGTATTTCGCCGTGATGAATTGTGGCTGGTTGGTCCGCAGCAGGATGGTTCTTCAACATTGTATGTATTAGCACTGTTTTTGAAAGAAAATGGGGAAAAAGTGAGAAAAGACGAAACATATTTTAAGCAGTATCTGGAAGGACGCTATGGGGCGGATCCGGTGATTTTGAGATAGCAATAAAAATGAAGATTTAATAAATAGAAACAGTTCAATTTGAACTGTTTTTATTTTGGAAACACGATTAAAGGCGAGATATTTTGGTCATATCTTGATGCGTGAGAATGAGAGATATGGTTAGAGTATTGTATTATGTGTGGTTGGAATTTGATTTGGGATGCTTAATGGTCGTATGCGAGAAAATTTGGGAATCTTGCCCAGAAATTTGCAACAAAACTTGAAATTTGGACTTATGTACTTTTTCTGGTTTATTTTGCCCATATGGGGAAGTGTTAAATGGAGAATTTGGCTCTATATGAAATTTCAAATGGATTTTGCCCGATTTTACAGATATTTCCGGGCAAAATTAGCAGATAAATTTATAGAAGTCCAATTGTACACTTTAAGAAGTATTTGTGGGCAAGATTCAGAAATATTTTGATAGAAGTCCAAACTGGAAGAACAAGATTGAAATAGGTGGGCAAAATGGCAGAAGAATTTACCATAAGTCCAACCAATAAGTCGAAAGGTGAAATAAGCGGGCAAAATCGTAAAAAAAATTGTCATGAGTCCAATACAGGAGTCGAAAGAAGAAATAAGTTGGCAAAATCACAAGAAAATTTGTTATAAGTTCAATAACACCACATTTCCATGGAAAAAGCACAGTTGTGAACAGAACAATATATTAGATTTCACATAAATTTTTCCGAATTTTCACAAAAATTGTTGACAAAAGCATAAGTCTGAGCTAAAATCTATTCAAGTAAACGATTTAAAGCGTTAAAGTTTAAAGTCGTAAAATGAACGTGTACACCAAAGAAAACGCCACATCAAAAGACGTTTTATGATGTGTAAGAATAGGAGAAAAAGTTATGAAAAAAGCGATTGCATTTTTAATGGCCATGATGATGACCGTATCCATGGCGGCTTGTGGAACAAGTGAAAAAGAAAGTTCTTCAGCAAGTACAAGTGATGCAGCAGTAGAAGATACTGCAGATGAGGAAGCAGCTTCTGGTGAAGTTTATGAAATTGGTATTTGTCAGTTGGTTCAGCACGAAGCGCTGGATGCAGCTACATTAGGATTTAAAGAAGCTCTGGTTGACCTGTTAGGTGAAGAAAATGTTGTATTTGATGAACAGAATGCATCTGGTGATTCTGCAACATGTTCTACAATCGTTAACCAGTTCGTATCTAACGAAGTAGATTTGATTCTGGCAAACGCTACGCCAGCTTTACAGGCAGCAGCAGCAGGAACAAATGAAATCCCTATTTTGGGAACATCCATTACAGACTATGCTACAGCTCTTGAAATTGATGACTGGACAGGCGTTACAGGAACAAACATTTCCGGTACATCTGACTTGGCTCCACTGGAAGAACAGGCTAACATGCTGAACGAACTGTTCCCAGATGCTCAGACAGTTGGCATCCTGTATTGCTCCGCAGAACCAAACTCCGTATACCAGGGTGATGTGATCACAGCAGCTCTGGAAGGAATGGGATATACATGTACAGTATATACATTTGCAGACTCTAACGATGTAGCATCCGTTGCAACTAATGCAGCAGCAGATTGTGATGTGATCTACATCCCAACAGATAACACAGCAGCTTCCAATACAGAAGTAATCAACAATGTTTGCTTACCAGCAGGAACACCAATCATCGCTGGTGAAGAAGGAATCTGTAAAGGTTGTGGTGTTGCTACACTTTCCATCAGCTACTACGATATCGGATACAAAGCTGGTGAAATGGCTTATGATATTCTTGTAAATGGTGCTGACGTTTCCACAATGGAAGTTGCAACAGCAGCAAATGTTACTAAGAAATATGTAGAAAGCAGATGTACAGAACTGGGTGTAACAGTTCCAGAAGGTTACGAAGCTATCGCAGAATAATTAAATCTGCCTTATAAGGCGGCAAAAGAGGAATCTCTTTAGCCGCCTTTAGTTGCCTAATATGAAATGAAGATGTTTTGAGACATTTTGTCTTACTATTTTATTCAGGAGGAAGTATTTGTGGAAATAATTAAACTTTTTAATGCATTGCCAGGTGCCTGTGCACAAGGATTAATATGGGGGATTATGGCAATTGGTGTTTATCTTACTTATAAAATTTTGGATTTATCAGACCTTACGGTTGATGGAACGATGTGTACCGGTGGAGCAGTTTGTATTATGATGATGCTGCGCGGTCACAATGTATGGGTTGCGATGCTTTGTGCAATCGGAGCTGGTATGTTGGCTGGACTTGTAACTGGTATTTTACATACAGCGATGGGAATTCCGGCGATTCTGGCAGGGATTTTGACACAGTTGGGACTTTATTCCGTCAACTTAAGAATCATGGACAACAAAGCAAATCAGGCAATCAGCGTAGACAAATATAATCTGCTGGTTTCGCTTAGAAATATTAAAAATGTACCGATTACGAAAAATACGATTTTGATTGTAGCAATTATTATCATTGCTTTGGTAGCTATTTTATATATGTTTTTTGGAACAGAACTGGGATGTGCGATTCGCGCGACAGGTTCCAATCCAAAGATGGCATGTGCACAGGGAATCAACACCAATTATTGTAAGATTCTCGGACTTATGATCGCAAATGGAATCGTTGCCTTTGCAAGTGCTCTGTACGCTCAGTATCAGGGATTTGCGGATGTCAATGCCGGACGTGGTGCGATCGTAATTGGTCTGGCTGCTGTTATTATCGGGGAAGTTGTGTTTGGAAAGTTTGCAAAGAATTTTGCTATGAAACTTTTATCTGTTGCAGGCGGAGCGATTATTTATTATCTGGTGCTTCAGGTTGTTCTGTGGATGGGATTGAACTCCAACGACCTGAAACTGTTATCCGCAATCGTCGTAGCATTGTTCCTCTCTGTTCCAGTATTGCTGGCAAAATGGAGAACCTATCGTTCTTATTCAGAAGGAGG
>JAXJUX010000087.1:0-6856 GCA_036308845.1 Ruminococcus sp. | reverse complement strand
CACTATACCCCATGCCTTTGGAATGGTATATGAATACTTCCATCCTCACGAAACAAATTGCGCCCAGGAGTTTTAATGTATGTTATACGCATTTCTATATAAGTTTCGTTTTTGAAGACGTAGACTTTTGAGGAACGGTAGAACATACAATTAATTTTTGAGGCGCAATTTGTTTCGTGAGAAGTACAGCAGATAATTGCTATTGCCTTTCAATAACATCGGGAAAAGCGAGTTCGAAAATCAATCGCTTAGTTCGACTTTATTCACGAAGGCTTTCCTGAGTGAATAATCTAGTCGATCTTAGCGATTAGTTGAGAAGGAGCGGCCTGTTATTGAAAGGCAATAGCAATTATCTGCGTCCGTTCCCCTCCGAATTACAAACAAGCCTCATTTCTTACGGAATGTTTACAGATTATGAGAATGAAATGATTGAATTGACTGATAATAGAAAATATGGTATCATGTGGGTATCAATACAGATACGTTTGTCGAGTGCCGCAAATGCGACAGCGGGAGAACCAATTATTGGGGTGTATCCGAAAAGGAAGGGGAATCCTCCCCCTAACCCGTCAGCTAATCTCGTAGGCAGAGGAATCCAGCATGTATATCATAGAACATAGGGAATCCATCGCTATTTTGCCGCCATTGACTTTGTGCAATGACGGCTTTCTTATTAGACAAAGAATTTTGTAATCGAGTTTCTTTCTTATTGCGTAGCATATTGTAAGTATCTGTAAATATCATTTCAAGGAGGTCCGTTATGTCCCAAAGTACAATCACATTAATTATCATTGCATGCACCTGTATTCTTTATCTGACAGAAAAATTTTCTGTTGCTGTCACGACCGTTTTGGGGATGATGGCATTGATCTTTACAGGAATCCTTGATTTCAATGAAGCGTTTGCCTGTTTCACAAGTACCAATGTTATGCTGGTATTGGGAATGATCATCATTGTAGAATCATTGCTCGACAGTGGGATTGCAGGAAAATTAGGAAAACAATTGTTTAAAATGGTTGGGAAAAGCGAAAAAAGTTTCTTATTAATTATTTTTATTTCAGCCGCTTTCTTATCCTTATTTTCCACCAATGCAGCGTTGGTTGCTATGTATATGCCATTGATTTCATCGGTTTGTGTGGTTTCTGGTGGAAAGATTACCAGAAAGCATACATATTTGCCGCTTGCTATGGGTGGTTTGATCGGAGGAACGGGTTCTCTGGCAGGAAGTACCGCACCGCTTTTGGCGAATGATGTTTTGGAAATTACCGGTTCAGAAACAATGCAATTTTTCAGTCCATTGCCGATTGCGACGATTATGGTTGTTGTAGTTGCGTTGTGCTATTGGTTCTTTTTGTATGATCTGCAGGTGAAATTCTTTGATTTTGAAGAACATATTACTGATACCAAGATGGAAGATTATCCATTGGATACGAAAAAGCAGTGGTATCTCTTGTTGTTTTTATAACCTGTATTATTTTATTTATTATTCAGCCATTTGACTGGGAATTAGGATTGATTGCAATTGCCGGTGCGATGGTCCTGATTATAACCGGATGTGTAGATGGGCAGCATGCGATGAGCAATATGCAGTGGTCCGCATTGGTAACGTTAGGTGCGGCATTGGCAGTAGCCAAAGGATTTGTAAAATCCGGTGTCGGTGAATTGATTATGGATTGGCTGATGGTTACCTTGGGAGATTGGGTTGCGAATCCAGTCATTCTGGTTACGGTATTTCTGGTTAGTGGATTTATTTTATCGCAGTTTATGTCCAATGGATCGCTGGTTTCCATGCTGGCTGCAATTGGCGTGCCAATGGCAATCGAGATTGGCTGCAATCCTATGCCGGTTGCGATGGCGTGTGTATTTGGCTGTAGTCTGGCAATGGCAACACCGGTTGCAACGACGACCATTACCATGGTACAGGTTGCCGGATACCGATTCAAAGATTATTTCCGTATAGGAGGTCTGGTTGGTCTGATCGCTATGGTGACAGGTTGGGTGAGTATCGTCTTGCTTTACGGTTTGATATAATCTGCTGCAGATGTGAGAGGAGGAACGCCTATGCCTAACACATTGCTTCGTATGGAAATTGATCAAAAAAAGCACGAACATCACATCCATCCACCACATATCGGGATGCGTAAAATAAAAAGCATATTGGCAATTTTTGTTGGATTTTGCTTATGGCAGACGCTTCGTTTGTTTCTACCGGAACTGGAGGTACATCCGATATTTATCTATATTTATGGGATGATTGAGATTCGTGAAACGTCCGATAAGACAAAAGATTACGGGCGAATGCGTATCATGGCTACCTTTACGGCGATTTTGATAGGACTGCCTATTATGTTTCTGTCAGATTTGTTAACGCCAATGCTTACTGAAACATGGATGAAAACTGGCATGGAAATCGGGGTGCTGATTTTGGGGGCGTTGTTGGTTTTGTGTGTGGCAGAATGGGTGAAATGCCGTGTCTATTGTGGATTGGCAGCCGCAATTTATATGATCTTGATGATCAGTCATTTTGAAAGCAGCATGTATTTATATTCTATCATGCGTGCGTTTCAGACAATCATTGGGGTTTCGATTGCATGGCTTATTAATGTAAAATTATTGCCATATCCGCCAACACCGGGAAGCCTCAGTTATTGGCTGGCGGAGCGAAAACGCAAGAAATCGGATATGAAAATGGATGCGAATTAATTCCAAATCCCCCTTGCATTTTCCAACAAACAGTGATAAGATAAACATGTTAATAAGTAGTTACTAGTTAAGAGTGGGCACAACGCCCACTCTTATTTGTTGCATGAGGAAGTAAATTGTTGCAAAAACAAAGACTTTTCATGCGTAAATGCATTTTTCAGAAGGTGGTGAAAACATGAGCATTAGAGAACAGTATGAACAGAAAGCAGAAGCAATGGCACAGCCAATTATCGACAGCTTTGGGTTTGAACTTGTGGATGTGGAGTACGTAAAAGAAGCAGGTACCTGGTATTTGCGTTTCTACATTGATAAGGAAGGCGGTATTACCATTGATGACTGTGAAGCAGTCAGCCGTTTATTTAGTGATAAACTGGACGAAAAAGATTTCATCGACGACGCTTATATCATGGAAGTTAGCTCTCCAGGATTAGGAAGACCATTAAAAAAAGAAAAAGATTACCGTCGCAGTATGGGAAAAGAAGTTGAGATTCGAACCTATCGCCCGATAAACAAAGAAAAAGAATTTTTTGGAATTCTTAGTGCATATGATGATAACAGTGTGACCATCACTCTGGAAGATGAACAGACACAGACATTTCAGAAATCAGAAATTGCGCTGATTCGACTTGCTTTTGATTTTTAAGGAGGATAAGAAAAAAATGAACACAGAATTAATGGAAGCATTAAATATTCTGGAAAAAGAAAAAAGTATTAGCAAAGATGTATTGCTGGAAGCAATTGAACAGTCTTTGATTCAGGCTTGTAAAAACCATTTTGGCAAAGCTGATAACGTAAAAGTAACCATCGACAGAGAAACTGGTGATTTCAGTGTATACGCTGAAAAAACAGTTGTAGAAGAAGTGGAAGATTCCATTTTGGAAATCAGCCTTGCAAACGCAAAAATGATGGATTCCAAATATGATCTGGGTGACATTGTTCAGGTTCCAATCCAGTCCAAACAGTTTGGAAGAATTGCTACACAGAATGCAAAAAACGTAATTCTGCAGAAAATCAGAGAAGAAGAACGTAAAGTTTTATATGATGAATATTACCAGAAAGAACGTGACATCGTAACAGGTGTTGTACAGCGTTATTCCGGAAGAAATGTCAGCATCAATATGGGTAAAGTAGATGCCATCCTGAACGAAAACGAACAGGTAAAAGGTGAAGTATTCCAGCCAACAGAAAGAATCAAACTGTATGTACTGGAAGTAAAAGATACTCCAAAAGGACCAAAGATCATGGTTTCCAGAACACATCCAGAACTGGTAAAACGTCTGTTTGAAGCAGAAGTTACAGAAGTAAAAGATGGTACTGTAGAAATCAAGAGCATCGCAAGAGAAGCTGGTTCCAGAACAAAAATCGCTGTTTGGTCCAACGATCCTGACGTAGATGCAGTTGGTGCTTGTGTAGGTATGAACGGAGCTCGTGTAAACGCAATCGTTTCCGAACTTCGCGGAGAAAAAATCGACATCATCAGTTGGGATGAAAATCCTGCATTGTTGATTGAAAATGCATTGAGTCCTGCAAAAGTTATTTCTGTACTGGCTGACCCAGATGAAAAGACAGCATTGGTTATCGTTCCAGATTATCAGTTGTCTCTGGCAATCGGTAAAGAAGGACAGAATGCTCGTCTGGCAGCTCGTCTGACAGGATTCAAGATTGATATTAAGAGTGAAACTCAGGCAAGAGAATCCGGCGACTTCGATTATTACGAAGAAGATGAAGACGAATACGAAGAAGAAATGGATTCTGTTGAAGAATAATTGTTTGTTAAAAAAAGAGGCAGTTAAGATATGGGAAATGTGAAAAAAGTTCCGCTGCGGAAATGTATCGGCTGTAATGAAATGAAAAACAAAAGAGAAATGATGCGTGTGCTCAAAACTACCGAAGATGAAATCGTATTGGATTTGACCGGTAAAAAGAATGGGCGGGGTGCTTATCTTTGTTTCTCAAAAGAATGTTTTAAGAAAGCAGCAAAAAGCAAAGGTCTGGAACGCTCCTTAAAAATGCCGATTCCGCAGGAAGTGTATGAAAGCCTGGAAAAGGAGCTGGATAGCATTGAATTATAATAAGATATTATCACTGATTGGTCTTTCTATGAAAGCCGGTAAAATTGCAAGTGGTGAATTCGCGACAGAGAAAGCAGTAAAAACTGGAAAAGCGTATTTGGTTGTCGTTGCAGCAGAATCTTCTGCTAACACGAAGAAAAAATTCCGCAATATGTGTGAATACTATCAGGTACCGTATTATGAGTTTGGACTGAAAGAAGAATTAGGCAGAGCAATTGGAAAAGAATTTCGAGCCTCCCTTGCACTTACGGATGAAAATCTTACATCTGCACTGGAAAAGCAGCTGCGCATGCTGGAGGATTCGAAGGCATAATGAAAGGCTGGTGGTTGAATGCCAAGACTAAGAGTTTGTGAGATAGCTCAGCAGATCAACAGAACAAACAAAGAAGTTTTAGACTATTTAAAGGAGAATAACGTAAACGTTAAGAGTCATATGAGTACATTGGAAGAAAAAGATGAAAAAATGGTTCGCGATGCGTTAGGCGCAAAAGGCGATAAAAATAATGAAGAAAATAAAGGTGCTGACAAAAAGACAGTGAAGAAAAAATCCAATCTGATTGGAGTTTTCCGTCCACAGAATGCACAGACACAGGAAGGAAAGAATTTCCGTAAAAAACCTGCTCAGGGTGGTCAGAATCGTCCACAGGGACAGAACCGTCCACAGAATGCAAAACCTGCAGCACCAAAAACTGAAAGACCTGCACAGGAAGCTCCAAAGACAACTCCTGTACAGAACACAGTAAAAGCACAGGAAGCTGCTCCACAGACAGCTTCTGTAAACAATCGTCCAGCTAACAATGGACAGTCTCAGGATGGAAAACGTCGTTACAACAACAACCGTCCAAACCAGGACCGCAGAGAAGGTCAGGAACGCAGAGGCGACAGAGATGGCGCACCACGTAAATTTGACAACAACAGAAACGGTCAGGGCGGACAGGGACGTCCACAGGGTCAGGGTCGCCCACAGAGACAGGATCGTCCAGACGGAAACAACAACCGCAAATTTGGAGATCGTCCAAATGGAAATCAGGAAGGACGTAAGTTCGACAAAGACCGTAACAACATGAATCGTGATTTCAAAGATCGCGATGGAAAAGACAAAGATAAAGATTACCGCGATAATTCCAGAGAAAATAATGGACGCCGTAACGAACGCAGAGATTCCAAACCATCTGTAGAGATGGATCTGGGTCTGGCTAGAAAACCGGTAAGAGATGTCAAAAATAAAGAAAAAGACAAAGAAAAAGAGAGAGAAAGAGAAGAAAAGAGAACACAGGACAGAAGAGGCGGACAGGGATCTAACCGTCCAAATCAGGGCCGCAATCAGAATCAGAGACTTCCAAAAGCTCTCCAGAAACCGGTTCGTCCACAGCCAAAAGAAGAAAAGAAAGAAGAAGTAAAAGAAATCGTAATTCCAGAAAAACTGACTATTCGCGAACTGGCAGAAGCAATGAAAATGCAGCCATCCGTAATCGTGAAAAAACTGTTTCTGGAAGGAACCATGGTTACTGTTAACCAGGAAATCGATTTTGAAAAAGCTCAGGAAATCGCACTGAGCTTTGATATCATTGCAGAACAGGAAGAAAAAGTTGACGTTATCGAAGAACTTCTGAAAGACGAAGAAGACGATGAAGAAACACTGGATTCCAGACCTCCTGTAGTATGTGTAATGGGCCACGTTGACCATGGTAAAACATCCCTTCTGGATGCAATCCGTAACACAAACGTTACAGGACGCGAAGCTGGTGGTATCACACAGCACATCGGTGCTTACGTTGTAAAAATCAACGGTGAAAAAATCACATTCCTGGATACACCAGGACATGAAGCATTTACAGCTATGCGTATGCGTGTTGCAAATGCAACAGATATTGCGGTATTAGTTGTTGCTGCTGATGATGGTGTTATGCCACAGACAGTAGAAGCAATTAACCATGCAAAAGCTGCAGGTGTAGAAATTATCGTAGCGATCAACAAGATTGATAAGCCTACTGCAAATATTGACAGAGTAAAACAGGAACTTTCTGAACATCAGTTAATCCCAGAAGATTGGGGTGGAAGTACAGTATTCTGTCCAGTAT
>JAXJUX010000086.1:0-8981 GCA_036308845.1 Ruminococcus sp. | reverse complement strand
GATTTTCGAACTCGCTGTTCCCCAATGTTTTTGAAAAGGAGTATCAATTATCTGCTGTGCACCAAACGAAACAAATAAGTAATTCCGATTGCACTGGGTTTCGTTCCGTTTTATAATAGAAGAAGACTATATAACATTGGAAAAAGGGGGCGGATGTTATGAAAAATGCAGATAAAGATGTAGTTCAGAAGAACAATGATCATCAGCAAATTCAGACATGGCATTGTGACACATATTGTCGGAAAGTCCGTCATGTTACCTGTGAGGGACAGGAGAATGTGAGGGAGGATGCGCCTGATTTGTGTCCGTATTTTGATGAAATGTTATATTGAGGATATCAAGATTTTGACAGCACATTGTGCGGAGAAATTGAAATATGGTATGAATTTAGTGTAGAAGGGAAAGGGTGTTAGTGTATGAATTTACAAGAGATTTCAGGACAGCGACAGCTGACATTTATGAAGGAGTTTGATTATATCCGTGAGGCAGGTACGCCGACAGAGCTTCAGGCGGCACTTCGGATTCAGGAAGAATTGGCAAGTTTTGGGGTAGAAAGCCATCAGGAAGAATTCGAAATTAATACATGGAAGATTTTAGAGGCAAGTTTTACAGTTACAGAGCCTTTTGAAAAGACATATACCGTTGGTGGATACGGATGCTGTGGAAATACATCGGAAGGCGGTGTGGAAGCAGAATTTTTATATGCAGAAAATGGAGACGACATCAATCTTTCCTATGCAAAAGGAAAAATTGTTATGGTAAATGCGCCAGTGGATGCAAAGATGTATGCCAAACTTGTGAAGGCAGGAGCAGTTGCCTTTTTATCAATTACAGGAACACCGATTGATACGGGTGTGGATCTGATTCCTGGAAACCGTATTTTGCGCGGCGTAGACGAGCCAAGTATTCAGGGTGTGATCTTACATCATGTAGATGCTATGGAAATCGTAGAAAAAGGCGCGTCCAGAGCACGCTTGACTCTGAAACAGGAAACAGGAAAAGCGATTTCCCGAAATGTAGTTGCAAGAATCGAAGGAAGTGATCTGTCTGATGAAATTCTGACTTTGACAGGTCATTATGATTCTGTACCGGAAGGAAAAGGTGCTTATGATAATATGGCAGCAGTTGCGATTATTATGGAACTGTGCCGTTATTTCAAAGAACATCAGCCTCGCAGAACGATGGAATTTGTATGGTTTGGGGCAGAAGAAAAAGGATTGTGCGGAAGCCGTGCGTACGTCATCAAACATGAAGATGAGTTGGAACATCACATGTTTAATATGAATGTGGACCTGGCAGGCCAGCTGGTAGGCGGCACGGTAGTCGGAGTTACCGGTGATGCAGCAATTTGTCATATGATTGAAATGATGGGACATGAAGTTGGAATTGGTATGGTAACCAGAAATGCAATCTGGGGCAGTGATTCCAATAGCTTTGCATGGAAAGGTGTACCGGCTATGACATTGAATCGTGATGGATTCGGTATGCATACGAGACATGATACGGTGGAATTGATTTCTCCATGGTCCTTACAGCGTAGCGCACAGCTTTTGGGATATATTGCAGAACGCCTTGGAAATATCAACAGTATTCCATTCCCAAGAGCGATTCCGGAAAATTTCAAGACAGAATTGGATCAGTTTTTTAACCGTTTCAAATAAGAAAGGCGGAAATTATGCAGGATATTTATAAGATGGAAACCAGACCGTATGCATTACAGGAAAATATGGTTACAGGTGAAAAATATCGCATTACTTTTTTAACAGAAGCTTTGGTGCGTTTGGAATATAGCGAAGAAGGCGTTTTCGAAGATCGTGCCACACAGACTGTCTTTTATCGTGATTTTCCGAAAGTAGATTTTCGCGTGTTACATACAGAAAATGGACTGGAAATTCATACAAAGAAAATTCATGTGATATATAATGAAGAAGAATTTTCCGGACATGGACTTCGAATTTCTGTAAAAGGAAATATCAATGCATACCACAGCACCTGGAGATATGGGCAGAAATTACGTGATCTGAAAGGAACTGCCAGAACATTGGATGAAGCAAATGGAGCAATTCCGTTAGGAAATGGTATTATTTCCAGAGATGGATTTTCTGTTTTGGACGACTCTAAGAGCCAGATTCTATTGGAAGACGGCTGGATTGAGCCTCGAAGAAAAGGAATACAGGATTTGTATTTCTTTGGATACGGATATGATTATAAAGCTGCCTTACAGGATTTTTATTATTTGTGTGGAAAGACACCGATGCTGCCTCGATTTGCACTGGGAAACTGGTGGAGTAGATATTACAAATATACGGAAAAATCTTATACGGAATTGATGGATCGTTTTGAAAAAGAAAATATTCCATTTACAGTAGCAGTAATCGATATGGATTGGCATCTGGTTGATATCGATCCCAAATACGGAAGCGGATGGACCGGTTATACCTGGAACAGAGAATTTTTCCCGAACCCAGAGCGTTTCCTGAAAAATCTGCATGACAGAGGAATGCATACGACCATGAATGTGCATCCTGCGGAAGGTGTGTGTGCCCATGAGGATGCATATCTTGAGATGGCGAAAGCGATGGGTGTGGATTATGAAAAAGAAGACCCTGTCGTATGTGATCTGGCGGATCCAAAGTATGTAGAAAACTATTTTACGTATCTGCATCATCCACATGAAGAAGAAGGTGTGGATTTCTGGTGGATTGACTGGCAGCAGGGAACCAATACAAAAGTAGAAGGATTGGATCCGTTATGGATTTTAAACCATTTTCATTTTCTGGACAGTAAGCGTGATGGAAAACGTCCGATGACATTTTCCAGATATGCAGGTCCGGGAAGTCACAGATATCCGGTAGGATTTTCCGGTGATACCCATATGACATGGGAGTCTCTGGATTTTCAGCCATATTTTACATTGACGGCAACCAATATCGGATACGGTTGGTGGAGTCATGATATCGGCGGTCATATGCTGGGCTATAAAAATGATGAAATGATCGCAAGATGGACACAGTACGGTGTGTACTCTCCGATTTTGCGTCTGCACAGTACTTGCAGCGAATTTAATGGAAAAGAACCTTGGCGTTTTAAGAAAGAAACAGAAATCGCGATGGGAGAAGCATTGCGCGAACGTCATCAGTTGATTCCATATTTGTATACGATGAATTACAGAAGTTACAAAGAAAATCTGCCGCTGGTAATGCCGATGTATTATGAATATCCGAATCATCCGGAAGCGTATGCCGTGAAGAATCAGTATTATTTTGGAACAGAATTGATGGCAGCACCAATTACGACTCCGAGAATGAGTGGTTTGAATGTGGCGAAAGTGACAACATGGCTGCCGGAAGGAACATGGTACGATATCCATACAGGAATGGTTTATGAAGGCAACCGCATGTTGGATATGTATCGAGGGCTTGAAAGTATCCCGGTTTTAGCTAAGGCGGGCGCTATTTTGCCAGTTACAGATGAAATCAGTGCTGTGGAAGCTGGAAATAACCCACACAGTTTGCGGTTAAAAGTATTTGCAGGAGCAGATGGCGCATTTACTTTATATGAAGATGATAATACAACTTGTGATTATGAACAGGGAATTTGTGCGACAACAAAAATGACATACAAAGATAGTTCGGTATTTACCATCGAGCCGGTGCAGGGAGATAGTACTTTGGTACCAGAACAGAGAGCGTACACAGTGGAATTAACTGGCTATGCAGAGAATGCGACGCAATCAGTTCGCGTTATGGCAGACGGCGAACCAGTAATTGCTGAAGTATCTTATGAAAAAGCGCATCAGGCAGTGATCGTAAAACTTCTGGAACTGGCAGTGACAAGTACGATTCAGGTTACAATTGATGAAAAGATGGTATCCGCTGCAAATGATGTGATTTCCCGTTGCTTTGATTTCCTGAATCAGGCAGAGATTGCATTTCAGGTGAAAGATGCCGTGTATCATTTGATCACAACGGAAAAACGTGTACATGTATTGTTGGCACAGCTGCAGACGATGAATTTGGAAAAAGATTTATATGGTGTTCTTGTGGAAATATTAACTGCAAGATAAAAAATAGGACAGAAAAGAAATTTACAAAAATGGATTTCGTTTCTGTCTTTTTTTCTTAAAACTCTTTTAGTTGAATCTACTGTTTGAAAACAGTATAATAAAGTCAAAATATTTGGAAAGGAATTTGGAACATACATGAATAATTTAAAAAGTAAGATCAAATATATACTTGGTGTGATTGTTCTGGTCTTGGGTCTTCTGGGAGGATATGGAACGATTTCAGATGGAGATGCTGAGAAACAGTCTTCTCAGGAACCGGAATCTTTTGTTATGGTAGAAGGAGAAGATGGATCGGAATCGGAACTGGAAGCTGAGCAATCGGATACATCACAGGAAACAACGGAGCAAAATGAGGAATCTCACTTTGGGGTTACAGAAGACGGAACGTATACGTCCAAGGAAGAAGTGGCAGAATATTTGTATGTATTTGGTCATTTGCCGGACAATTTTATTACCAAAGCTGAAGCGAAAAAACTTGGATGGGTCAGCTCAGAAGGAAATCTTGGAGATGTAGCTCCTGGAATGAGTATCGGCGGCGACTATTTTGGCAATTACGAAGAAATTTTGCCAGAAAAAGATGGAAGGGATTATTACGAATGTGATATTGACAGTGATGGCGGCTATCGTGGTGCTAAAAGAATCATATACTCCAATGATGGACTGATTTATTATACAGAAGATCATTATGAAACCTTTGAACTTTTGTACGGAGAAGAAGGATGATATATTTAGACGGAACTTATATGTGTACGAAAAAAGAAGCACATGAGTATTTACAGGAACAACTGCATCTACCGGAATATTACGGGAAAAATCTGGATGCGTTACACGATTGCCTGACGGAAATGCAGGAAGGTATTGTTTGTTTTCGTAATATAAAAGCAGAAAGTTATGCTAAAAAAGTGTGGAAAGTATTTCGGCAAGCTGAAAAAGAAAATCCTTGTATACAAGTGATTTTGGAGGATAGAGGTGAAACATGATGGATATGACAAAAGAAGAATTGGCATTGGAAATTATCGAGCGTCTGAAAAAGGAGTATCCGGACGCGGATTGTACGCTTGATTACGATCAGGCATGGAAATTGCTTGTCAGTGTTCGATTAGCTGCGCAGTGTACAGATGCCCGTGTGAATGTGGTAGTAGAAGGATTATTTGAAAAATACCCGAGTGTAGAAGATTTGGCAGCAGCGGATGTGGATGACATTGAAAAAATTGTGCGTCCGTGTGGATTAGGAAGAAGCAAGGCACGGGATATCAGTGCCTGCATGAAAATCTTGAAAGAGGAATACGATGGAAAAGTACCGGATGATTTTAATAAATTGCTGAAGCTTCCTGGTGTTGGACGAAAAAGTGCAAATCTGATCATGGGAGATGTGTTTGGGAAACCGGCAATTGTGACGGATACCCATTGTATTCGATTGACAAACCGTATGGGATTGGTAGATGGAGTGAAAGATCCGAAAAAAGTGGAAATGGCTTTATGGAAAATCATTCCACCAGAAGAAGGCAGCGATTTTTGTCATAGACTGGTGTATCATGGACGTGATGTGTGTACGGCCCGGACAAAACCGTATTGTGATAAATGCTGTTTGAGCGATATTTGTGGAAAACATATTTGATACCAGGGTCAAAAGGTCATGAATTTCATGCTTGCATGAAAATTCATGACTTTGGGACCCGCAAAACATGAGAATGTAGCCCAAATAGGGCGGAATTCGAATGTTTTTAGGATTTCGAGAGCATGAAATGCGGAGAAATCCGTGTATCATGTAGATTTAGAAATTGTCAGAGAAGAAAGGAGACAGTTGTATGAATCCAGTATATGAAAAATTAGAACAGTGTTTGATGCAGGTGAGAAAGAAAACTACATTCAAACCTGAGGTGGCGTTGGTTTTGGGTTCTGGTTTGGGAGATTACATTTCAGAAATGAAAATCGTGGAAACGATTTCTTATGCAGAGATTGAAGGATTTCCACAGTCTACGGTTGCCGGACATCAGGGGAGATTTGTATTTGGATACGTGCATGAAGTGCCTATGGTAGTGATGCAAGGGCGTGTTCATTATTATGAAGGTTATCCGATTACGGATGTGGTTTTGCCGATTCGCCTGATGGGGCTTCTTGGTGCAAAAACGCTTATTTTGACTAATGCAGCAGGTGGCATCAATTATAATTTCCAACCGGGAAATCTGATGATGATCACGGACCATATTACAACCGCAGTGCCAAGTCCTCTCATTGGACCGAATATCGAAGAATTGGGAACCAGATTCCCGGATATGAGTCAAGTGTACAATAAAGAACTTCAGGAATTGATTCGTCAGGCTGCCAGAACAGAAGGTATTTCCTTGCAGCAAGGTGTTTACATGCAGCTTACTGGTCCTGCTTATGAAACACCTGCGGAGATTCGTATGTGCCGTATTCTGGGAGCAGATGCAGTTGGAATGAGTACAGCTTGTGAAGCGGTGGTAGCAAATCATATGGGACTTCGTGTTTGTGGCATTTCCTGTATCACCAATATGGCGGCTGGTATGAGTATGCAGCCTTTAAACCACAAAGAAGTACAGGAAACAGCGGACCGGGTAGCGGGAGAATTTAGACGTCTGGTGAGAGAAACGATTCGTCTGATTGGAGAAAAATAGGAGGTGCGTGGTATGAAAATGCCTCGTATTGAATTACATTGTCATCTGGATGGTTCTTTGACACAATCTTATATAGAAAACATGTTGGGACGATCTGTCACACAACAGGAATTGCAGGTGGATCCAGATTGCAGAAATTTGGCAGAATATTTGGGAAAATTTGATCTGCCATTGTTGTGTCTTCAGGATGAAAAGGGGTTGTATCAGGCAGGCTATGATTTTATAAGACATATGGCTGCAGAACAGATGGATTATGTGGAAGTACGATTTGCACCGTTATTATCCTGTGAAAAAGGGTTGTCTTGCCATCAGGTAATTGAAAGTTTATTGTCTGGCTTGGAACGGGGACGAAAGGAAACCGGAGTTGAGTATGGCGTGATTGTGTGCGCTATGCGCCATCATTCCGTGGAAGAAAATTGGCGGATGCTGAAAATCGCCAGAGAATATTGGGGAAAAGGTGTATGCGCAGCTGATCTTGCAGGAAATGAGGCGGCATTTCCGATGAGTCAATTTACAGAGTTATTCTGTAGAGTAAAAGATATGGGAATGCCATTTACGATTCATGCAGGAGAATGCGGCGACGCAGAAAATATCCGTCAGGCGGTTCTATCTGGTGCATCACGTATTGGTCATGGGATTGCTATGAGAGGTCATGCAGATATTCAGCAATTGTGCAAAGAACGAAGCATTGGTATCGAAATGTGTCCAATCAGCAATTTGCAGACGAAAGCAGTGGAAAGTCCAGCCCAATATCCGATGAGAGAATTTCTGGACAACGGATTGCTGGTTACATTGAATACGGATAATCGGACGGTAAGTGGAACATCTTTGGATAAAGAAATCATGTTTGTGAAAGAAACTTATGGAATCTGTGAGGGAGAAATTGTAGGGATGATGAGAAATGCGGTGGAAGTATCCTTTGCCGATGCGGATGTAAAGAAAAAGTTAATGGAGAAATTGCTATGAAAATTTGTAAGGCAAGGACATTATAATAGGATGTCCTTGCTTTTCTATGATATGATTTTAGTTTGTATTGTCGAATATGGTCGAAAGATGTAAATGGAATTAATTTGACGTTTCTATAAATTGAGTAATATAATATATTCACTGAGAACAATTCTGTTTCTCATAAAAATTCAAGCCTTCGGGCATCTTAGTAGTTCTTATATTTTCCCTATTAAAATTATCAAAAAAGGAGTAAGTGCGTATGAACAATGGACTAAAAGAATATTTTCCCGTAATCAGGGAACGAGAAGAAGTTTTGGATGAAATTTATCAGAAACCTTCTTTAAAAGCGTTATTTGAAACATGGACAGAAAAACAGCAAGAGGAATTTCTGGATTACTGTACGGGTGTGAAAGGAATCAAATTATTATATGATTCTTTTTTTAAGGAAATTATTAATCCAGATGTTACACCAGAGCGATTGGAAGAAATTTTATCTTTTATCTTACAAATGAAAGTAAAAATTTTAAAAGTGTTACCGTCGGATTCTGCGAGAATTGCAGCAGAAACTTCACTTTTGGTGTTGGACGTTGTTGTAGAGTTGGAAGATGGCAGCATTGCTAATGTAGAGGTACAAAAAATAGGATACAATTTCCCGGGACAGAGAAGCGCGTGTTATTCTGCAGATTTGTTATTACGGCAATACAAACGTGTGAAAGGGGAGAAAGGAAAAAAATTTAGTTATCGTGATATCAAAAAGGTATATACAATAATATTTTTTGAAAAAAGTCAGAAGGAGTTCCGTTCATTTAAAAAGAATTATACATATCTGCATCGTTCTTCTCAAAAATCCAATACGGGGCTCAAAATTGATTTACTGCAGGAATATATTTTTATAAATCTTGACATCTTCCGGCTCAAATTGGATAATAATGGTGTAACTATTGAAAATAAATTTGAGGCATGGCTGACTTTTTTGAGTGTGGACGAACCGGAGGTTATTTTAAAGTTACTTAATGATTATCCGGAATTTAAACGTTTGTATGATGAAGTCTATGATATGTGCCGGAATATGGAGAGATTTATGGGAATATTTTCGGAGGAATTAAGAGAACTGGACAAAAACACAGTGGAATTGATGATTGATGAGATGCAGGAGGAGTTGGATGAACGCAAAAAAGAATTAGGTGAAGCACAGGAAAGGTTGGACACCACAAACAAAGAATTGGACGCCACAAACAAAGAATTGGACGCCACAAACAAAGAATTGGACGCCACAAACAAAGAATTGGACGCCACAAACAAAGAATTGGACGCCACAAACAAAGAAT
>JAXJUX010000085.1:0-15980 GCA_036308845.1 Ruminococcus sp. | reverse complement strand
TAAAAACACGTCTTCGGAGGCTTATCCTTGAAGGATTATATCGAAGAAAGAGCAGTAGAAATTGCCAATTATATTGTAGAAACAAAAGCGACAGTGCGGAGTACGGCGAAGAAGTTTGGGGTTAGTAAGAGTACGGTACATAAAGACATCACCGACCGCCTCCAACAAATCAACCCCTCCTTGGCGGCGCAGGCGCGTCAGGTCTTAAATATCAACAAAGCGGAACGACATATACGAGGCGGTCTTGCCACGAAAGAAAAATATTTGCATTTGGAACATAGATATAAGTGATAGAAATATCGGACGGATTATTACTCATCCCATACAGATACTGAAAGAAAAATTGTTGATAAGTAAAAAAAAGGTCTTCCCAAGCTTCAAAGTAAGTTTGAGAAGACCTTTTTGGGAGCATATCAGATTTTTTGCGACAGTCCCTTTATAATAGAATAATAGACTTATGATACACGGATTTCTCCGCATTTCATGCTCTCGAAATCCTAAAAACATTCGAATTCCGCCCTGTTTGGGCTACATTCTCATGTTTTGCGGGTCCCAGTCTTACTCAGCCACAGCCTTTTTCATTTCCTCAATCAATCCCAACAATTCCTCTGTAGTAATATTGATAAAACTTCTCAAAGAACGAAGAGGAGAGTTTTCCAACATTTGCATGGACATTTCTACGGTGATTGCCTGAGCTGCAGCAGAATTTTCATCGGTTCCGCTGAGGTGTTCCACATAAGCCTGTGCCATGGACATTACAAATGGTTTTGTCTTTGGATGTGCCATCAGTTCGGCAACGGTTGTGTTCAGATGGATATCCATTGGCAGGTGTCTGGATGCAATCACACGTACGGTCTTTGTCAGGCGGATATCCTGTGAGGATGCAGCAGCAATGATTTCGTAGTCGCCGGTAGCAGCATACCAATCTTGCAGGTCTGTGCAGTACCACGCAAAACTTCTCTTATCCAGTTCCATGGTAACTGTCTTTTCTTCTCCTGGTTCGAGGTATACTTTTGTGAAGTTTTTCAATTCTTTTTCCGGACGGCGAGCTGCATTTGTTTTGTCAGATACGTAAAGCTGAACGATTTCTTTTCCTGCCATAGTACCGGTATTTGTTACTTTCAAAGAAACGGTTAATGTGTCAGTATCTTTGATTTCATCAGCAGAGAGTGTCAAATCGCTGTATTCGAACGTTGTATAGCTTAAGCCGTAACCAAATGGATAGCGAACTGGCATTTTCTTTGTATCGTAGTAACGATAGCCAACGAAGACGCCTTCTTTGTATTCAACGGTTCTTCCGTCGCCAGGGAAGTTTAAGAAAGAAGGATTATCTTCTAATTTATATGGAATGGTTTCTGCCAATTTTCCGCAAGGATTTGCTTTTCCGAACAGCAGATTAACGGTTGCTTCTCCAACAGCCTGTCCGCAAAGGTAAACTTCCAGAATACCTTTCACTGCGTCTGCCCATGGCATTTCAATCGGTGAACCATTATGCAGGACAACGATGACATTTTTCTGCACTTTCAGAATTTCGGAAATCAGGATATTCTGGCATTCTGGCATACACATATGTGTTCTGTCATATCCTTCACATTCAAAGGCATCTGGAAGTCCAGCAAAAATAACTGCAACATCAGCAGCGCTTGCCGTTTCAACTGCTTCTGCAAGTAATGCAGGATCAACGCTATCTTCTTTGATGTCATATCCCTGTGCGTAGGTGACATTTGCAATATTTTTCACAGCTTCCAATGCGCTGGAAACTTTAAAACAGTTGATGTGGGAGCTTCCGCCACCCTGGAATCGTGGTGTTTCTGCAAATTTTCCGATAAATGCAATCTTCTTTTCTTTGGCAGAAAGTGGAAGAATGTTTGCGTTTTTCAAAAGAACGATGGATTCCTCTGCAATTTTTCTGGACATTTCGTGGTCGGTTTCTTTGTCGAATTTTCCTTCCTGACGGTTGTCTGCATATTTGAAAATGATATGTAAAATACGTTCTACTGACTGGTCGAGAATGGCTTCGTCCAACGTGCCATTTTTGACTGCGGCGACAATTTCTTCGTCTGTACAGGTATTTCCACCAGGCATTTCAAGGTCAAGTCCGGCTTTCAATCCTTTTACTCGTTCGTTTACTGCGCCCCAGTCGGAAACCACATATCCTTCGAATCCCCATTCATCGCGAAGGATTTCTGTCAATAATCTTGGGTCTTCGGAGGCAAATTCTCCATTGATTCTATTGTAGGAACACATAACGGTATCCGGTTTGGATTCTTTGATCGGTGTTTCAAAGGCGCTCAGGTAAATCTCGCGGAAAGTTCTTTCGTCAATTTCAGAAGAACAGGACATTCTGCGGTATTCCTGATTGTTTGCGGCAAAATGTTTGATGGAAGTTCCAATATTTTTGGATTGCACACCTTTGATGAGTGCTGCGGACATCTGTGCTGCCAGATATGGATCTTCGGAAAAATATTCAAAGTTACGTCCGCACAATGGAGAACGTTTGATGTTGACTGCTGGTCCAAGAATAACGGAAACATCTTCTGCCTGACATTCGTCACCCAATGTTTCACCCAGTGTCTGTAATAATTCTCTGTCGAAAGAGCAGGCTGTTGCACAGGCAGTTGGGAAGCATACTGCTTTGATACTGTCGTTAATACCCAGATGGTCACCTGCCTGATCCTGTTTTCTCAGTCCGTGAGGGCCGTCGCTGACCATAACTTCTGGAATTCCCAGACGTTTTACGCCTTTCAAGTGCCAAAAATCTTTACCGGAACACATTCCAGCTTTTTCTTCTACTGTCATTTGCTTAATAAGTGCTTTGATATCACGTGCCATGAAATGAACTCCTTTTTGAATGATTTTAGTTTTCGATAAGTCAAAAGTAGCATATTTAATCGGATATAAATATTACAAAATTGCTGAAAATAATATTTTCTTGCTGTTGATTTTCTGCTACACTAAAAAGAAAATAAGCAGGTGATAACATGAACATTTTCAGAGAAGACGAATTTGATTTTTTAGATAAGAAAACAAGAAAAATATTGATGGAGAGTCAGGAATCTTTTATTCCTCACACCCCATATGCATACGAAAGAAATTTGTTGGAAGCAGTGCGGGAAGGGGATTTGGATAAGGCGAAAGCGTGTGATTATTTACTGGGAACCACGGGGAAAAGTGGTACTTTGTCAGAAAATCCTTTGCGCCAGGAACAGATTATGTTTATAGCATTTATCACGCAGATTACAAGAGCTGCTATAGATGGCGGGGTTTCCGAAAATCTGGCATTTGCCATGAGCGACAGCTATATCCAGACATCAGAAAAATGTGTGGATATCAAACAAATCCAGGCGCTTCATGAGCGGTCGTTGAAAGATTTTGTGAATGCGGTGAAATATCAGAAAGATTCTCCACCGTATTCCAGAGCTGTGAGAAAAGCGATTACCTATATGCAAAGTCATATGCAGGAAAAAATCACGATTGAAATCCTGGCGAAGGAAGTGGGGCTCAGTACCGGGCGTTTTTCTCATTTGTTTTGTGAGGAAACAGGGGAGAGCCCGATGGCATATTTTAGAAAAGAAAAGCTGGAGTCCGCGAAAAATATGCTGTTGTATTCGGAGTATAACGTGTCTGAAATTAGCGCTATTTTAGGATTTTCCAGCGAGAGTCATTTTATTAAGGCGTTTAGAGCATATACCGGGAAAACGCCAGGAGTATTTAAAAATAGTTAAAAGCTTGAATGCTACTATGTAAAACAAATGCAATCATGTAGAAGCAAAATAAAACATCATCCCTCCATTAACACATTCTGAAATTTTACCCGATACTGCCGCAGCGTATACCCCGTCACCTTCTTAAATTGCGCTCCCAGGTGGCTTTGTGAGGAAAATCCCAGATATGCGGCAATTTCACTGGCGGTATAAGGGGAATAAATCAACATATTTTTTGCGAGTTTTATTTTTTCCTGCAGGATAAAAGAGGAAATGGTCTGTCCTTCGTATGTGCGAAACAAATCCGAAAGATAGGTTGGGGACGTATGAAGGGCAGCGGCTATTTCGCTCACAGAAATCTTTCCGTGCAGGTGAGAAAAAATGTAATTTTTGCATTGATTAATTTTGGGATGGGGGTCATTTCTTTTCTGGCGCTGTTCATTTTTTTCATTGGCTACCAATTGGCAATAATGATATTTGCAATAATACGTCAGTCCTTCAATTTTTATCGCATCTTTCAATTCTTCCAGTTTTTGAATGTAAGCATCACTGAGGGTAAATGCTGCTTCCGGCAGCATACCGCCACGAATCGCTGCACGACAACTCAGCGTCACAACGACAATTCCCATGTTTTTCAAATGTCTGATGTCATTTTGAGCAAGTCTCCCCAAGGTTCCGTCATGCTTTTCATCAAGACTCTTTTTTAATTGTTCCCAGTCTCCGTTTTCCAGAGCCTGATATTCACGCAGTTCCTGATCGTAAGGATTGTGATATTGGTGAGATTCCTGGTTTTGGAAAATGGTGTCTGCATAAAATTTTAAGATTTCTTCGGAAGTCATCAGATTTGAAAAAGGTTTCATTTGTGTGTCTCCTTGTAAGTACAGATATAAGATAATTATACAAGAAAAAACTGATAAAAAACAGAGAAATCTAATATAATTACCCTGTTTTTTCGATTACGATGAATACAAAGGGGGTGTACCATGAACGTTATTATTATCGAAGATGAAACCGTAATCAGAAAAGGTCTGGAAAAACATATGCCGTGGAAAAAGCTGGAAATAGACCAGGTAAAACTTGCTGCCAATGCAGAAAATGCCCTGGAGATATGCAATGAGTTTGCACCTGACATTATTATCTCAGATATTCGCATGCCGGGGATGGACGGGACCATCCTGTGCAGAAAATTACGAAAACAATTTCCGGAAAGTGAGATTATTTTTATTACCGGGTATGAGGATAAGGAATATTTGAAGGCAGCAATTGATTTACATGCCGTAAGATATATTGAAAAACCAATCAGCACCCGGGAACTGTCGGAGGCTGTAACAGAAGCAGTGGGAAGAATACGTTCCGCACAGATGCAAAAATCCATGTACCTACATTCCGCATTGCTAAATGATGCCGTTTTGTGGACCGATACCAGCGGAAGCAAAGAATTTTGTGTTGGCTACCTGAAGCTTCAGAAAAAAAGAAATATCTTTGCGTTATGTGAAGAAGTTCAGCGTTTTATGGAAAAGAAAGAGGTATTTTTCCTGGCAGAAGTTTTTGATGCCACGGCACTGGTGATGCTGCTGGGTGACTGTAATCAGAATATATTTTGGAAATATGTTATGTGGGAAATGCAGGGATTTTTGGAGCAACAGTTACCAGATGTGGAATGGTTTTTGACCTTTGGAAATGTGGTAAATGGCTTGGAATCACTGAAAGAATCGTATTATGCAGCGCTTGAGAGGCAACATGCGGTGGCGTTTACAGGGTGGAATCATATGCTGCACACCGATAAGCCAACAGAGAAAAAGGCAGAAATCATTCTTGGAAAGCAGCGTGTGGATGGTTTCGCTGAGGCGCTTGCTGAGAAGAGAAAAGACAAAGCCGTGCAGTTTCTGGAGCAATTGTATTATGAATTGATTGAAAAACAAATTTATATGAATGGCGATGTGCGATATACCTACTATTCCATGATGCAGGTGTTGATGTGGGCGCAGCAATCCTATCAGCCGGGAAATATGGATACCTATATCAAAAATTCCAATTCTGAATTCTTTGATAACGCCAGCACTTTTGAAGAACTGCACCGATATATGCTGGAACAGGTGGAAGAATTATTTTCCGATAAGCAATTGCAAAACAGTGCGTATCTGGTAAAACAGGTCATGGATTACATTATGAAATACCATGTGGATTGCAATCTGTCGATTAAAGTATTAGCAGATTATGTAGGCTTGACGCCAACGTATCTCAGCAATCTGTTTAAGAAAAATACAGGCATGACCATTGGACAGTATATTGTGGATGTGCGGGTAGAGCATGCCAAACGTTTGATGAAAAATCCGCATTTGAAATTTTATCAGGTTTCCAGTCAGGTAGGTTACAGTGATCCGAATTATTTTGCAAAGATATTCAAGAAAAAGACGGGTCTTAGTCCTTCGGAATACAAAGAAGGGATGGGAATATTATGAAAAACCTTATAAAAAGAATGTCCATGCGCAAAAAAATGATCCTTTCTTTTACGGTGCCTACGATTCTTTTGCTACTGTTACTTTTGGTAATTGTTTATCCGCAGATTATCGGAAAATACAAAAAACAGCTCCAGCATTCTTTTGAACAGTCCGTCAATCAGGCCGTTTCCTTTTTGGAAAGCTATATTCAAAATATGACACATTTGGCGGAAATCGTCGAATACAGTGGAGAAGTACAGGATGTAGCAGGGTCAAAACAATATCGGGAATTTTGCGATTATGGTGAACAGTATGATGAATTTTACCGACTGAACAAAGAGTTTGGAACCTATGAATTTTCCAATTCCTTTTATCGTTTTATCTTGTATGTGCCGGATGAGAGGGTCTATTCTTCCAATCACTATTATTTTTATGAAGAAGCCCGTATTTATGAGCGGGAAGATTATGAAAGCATGAAAGAACAGTTCCAGCGTGGAAAAGACTATATTGGAAGCAGCATGGAACGAAAAAGCATGGATTATCAGGATACATTTGAAATGATTACGTTGTACCATGAAATTCAGTCCAGAGCCAGTGGGGAGAAAATTGCAGTCTGCAGCATCAGCATACGGAAAGATGAATTTCGTCTGGTCATGGAAAATGCCGATATTACGGAAAATGGATTGGTCTATCTAATGGATGAACAGGGAAATGTGGTGGTAAATTCCAACGAAGAACTTTACCAGTGGCTGGCGCAGGAATCTTCATTTCCTCAAACAGGTGAGGAAGTGACCTTTGGACAGACCCAGATTGGAGGCGTTCCCTATTATATCAGCCGTCAAGATGTTGGAGAGAGCGGCTGGCAGATGGTTTCGTTGATTCCGGAATGGGAATACGCTGGCAGATATCAGATTTTTATCTGGCAGGTGATTTTGATTTCTATTGTGATTGCCATTGCGATTACGGTGGTTTCCGGGATGCTGTCCGGTTATTATGTAGGTCGCCTGACAAAACTGCGAAAAGAAATGACAGACCTGCAGAACGGTAATTTGAACGTACAGCTGCCAACCGGTCCCCAGGGCGATGAAATCGAAGAAGTATATCGGGACTTTAACTTCATGGTCAATGAGGTTCAGCGTTTGCTGCAGGAACATTATCAGCTTGGTAAAAATGTGAAAGTGGCTGAAATCAGAGCATTACAGGCGCAGATTAATCCGCATTTTCTTTATAATACACTGGATTTGATCAACTGGATCGCTATGGATTATGGTGCCTGTGAAATTGAAAATATTGCCTGGAATCTGGCAAGATATTATCGTTTGAGTCTGAATCACGGAAAAAGCGTGATCAGCATCGAGGAGGAGGTAGAACATACACAGGTTTATGTAAATATTGAAAATCATCATTTTGACAATGCAATCAAAATGACGGTGGATGTTCCGGAAGAATTGCATCATTTGGCTTGCCTCAATATTATTTTGCAGCCATTTGTGGAAAATGCCATCGTGCATGGAATTGCAGAAGATTCGTCCATCACGGAATGTAATGTCCACATTACCGTGCGGCGGGAGGAGGACGATATTGTATTTATGATTCAGGATGATGGTCCGGGCATGACCAAGGAACAGATGGAAAGTGCGGTAGCTTTAAATCTAAACAGCCAAAGCATCCGAAAGGATCTTCCGGAAGAAACTCCTGTGGGACAGACAGGAAAAGGATACGGCATCCGGAATATCAACTTCCGTATCAAACTGTGCTTTGGTGAAAAGTATGGCGTTCATTACCAAAGCAAATTGGGAGAGGGAACGACAGCTATTGTACGAATTCCGGTGATGACCATTGACGAAGCAGAAGAAAAAATGCTTTAACAGTAAAATCGTAAAATTTTCCTTAAAATCGTAGTTTTGCCACCTAACAATAAAAAGTGCACAAATTTATAATTGATTCTAGATAAAAATTCTACATATTTATGAAAGGGAGAGAGGATATGGGAAAGTATTTTAGAAACTTTGGCCAGGAACTCAAAAAGAATCATGCACTTTTTGTTATGTTGATCCCGGCAACACTTTTCACGCTTGTATTCATGTATCTTCCAATGTCAGGTCTTGTGCTTGCGTTCAAAAACTACCGGTTTGACCTCGGTGTTTTTGGCAGTGAATGGAATGGTTTTGAAAACTTCCGTTACCTGTTTGCATCAGGAACCGGCTGGCTGATCACACGAAATACAATTTTGTACAACTTATTGAACTTGATCACATCTCAGTTATTGGCAGTCATTCTTGCTGTTTTTATTACTGAGATCACAAACGTGATTTTTAAGAAACTCACGCAATCTATTATTTTCTTACCATACTTTATTTCATGGGTTATTGTTGGAACATTTGTGTACGCATTGTTCAACTATGAAACCGGTCTGCTCAACGGTATTATTACCGGACTGGGATTTGACCCGATCAACCTGTATGATAAGCCAGGTGTATGGAAGTACATTATCTGCTGTTTCAATGCATGGAAATGGTGCGGATATAACTCTGTTATTTATATTGCAGCCATTCTTGGTGTAGATGCAGAAACATACGAAGCTGCTTCTATTGATGGTGCAACGATTTTCCAGAGAATCCGTTACATCACTCTTCCTTGTATCAGACAGACGTTGGTAACCATGATTTTGCTTCAGGTAGGACGTATTCTTCGTGGAGACTTTGAAATGTTCTACCAGATCGTAGGAAGCAATGGTCAGTTGTATGAAGCAACAGATGTTATCGATACTTATGTTTTCCGTTCGCTGCTCCAAAGTTCCAATATGGGAATGTCGGCGGCTGCAGCATTTTATCAGTCACTGCTTTGTTTTGTCATCATCATGGTTGTTAATACGATTGTAAAACGTATTGATGAAGACTATGCATTGTTCTAGGAAGGAGGAAAACAGAGATGGATAAAAATGTACCAAATACAAGAGCCGGAAAAATCAAATTAAGTACATCCTCAAGAATCTTTTACGCGATTTGTTATGTTTTTGTAGCGGTTGTAGCTGTAATTTGTCTGATTCCGTTTATTATTCTGGTTTCCAGTTCCTTTACATCGGAAAATTATATTCGTTTTCATGGATATAGCCTGATTCCAAAAGAATTTACGCTGGAAGCCTATCAGATTATTTTCCGTTCACCGATGACTGTGCTGCGGGCATATGGGGTGTCCATTTTCATCACGATTGTAGGTGTATTGTTGGGATTGATCCTAACCACAATGACAGCATACGTACTCAGTCGTAAGGATTTTAAATATAGAAATAAATTTTCATTCTTCTTCTATTTTACTACATTATTTAATGGTGGAATGGTATGTACCTATATTTTCTATATTCAATATCTGCATTTGAAAGACAGCTTGTGGGCATTGATTTTACCCCCAATGTTCAATGTTTTTTATCTGTTGATCATGAGGAGTTTTGCATCATCCATTCCAAGTGCCTTGATTGAGTCTGCTAAGATTGATGGTGCCAGTGAATATCGAATCTTTCTTCAGATTATTTTGCCACTTTTGAAATCGGGCCTGGCAACCATCGGTCTGTTTTTGGCGCTGGGATATTGGAACGACTGGTACAATGCGATGCTTTATATTAACTCAGATACAAAATACCCACTGCAGTACATGCTTTACAATATGCTTCAGCAGACACAGGCACTGGCACGAATTGCCAGTCAGGCGGGTATCGTGGTTGCGGATCTGCCATCCAACAGTTTGAAAATGGCAATGGCAGTCGTTGCGACTGGACCAATCATTCTGGTTTACCCATTCGTACAGAAATACTTTGTTGCTGGTATCACAGTCGGTTCTGTAAAAGGTTAATCGACAGGATATAAATGGTGGTATCAGAGGTAGTGTAGAAAAATTGATACTGCTAAGGAAAAAAGGAGGATATGAAATGAAAAAAAGATTGCTTGCATTATTACTCAGTACAGTTATGACTGTAAGTATGCTTGCAGGATGCGGTGGCGGAAGCTCTGATTCCAAAGAAACAGCATCTGAAAGCTCAAGCGAAGACGCTGGAGATACTTCTGAAGAAGTAAATCTGACTATGTATGTAGTCAGCGACAGACCTGCCGGACAGGATGTTGTTGATGAAAACCTGAACAAATTATTGAAAGAAAAACTGAATTGTACACTGACGATCAACTGGATTGCATGGTCTGACTATTCCAACAAATATCCACTGTTGTTCTCATCAGGGGAAGAATTTGATATGGCATACTGTGCAACATGGCTGAACTACAAATCTCTGGCTCAGAAAGGTGCTTTCATGAACCTGGATGAATTGTGGGAAGAATATGCACCAAACAACTACGCAGCTACTTCCGAAGCAGCAAAACAGCAGGCTACTGTAAATGGTTCTTACTATTGTATTCCAACACAGTTGGCAACCTATCATGGATATGGACCAATCTACCGTCCTGATTTGCTGGAAGGAACAGACTGGGATGGCGAAATGGAAAACTTTGAAGATTTGGAAGAATACATGGATCTGGTAAAAGAAACACATCCAGAAGTAGAACCTCTGGAAATGTACCAGACAGGTTCCGAAGTTGACGATCTGTATATGTGGTCTCTTGGATACAACTCCTCCACAGGTACATCCGGTGACTTCCTGTTCTACGATCCAACAGATGAAAATCCACAGTTGTTTACATATTATGAAGCAGACGAAGTAAATGACTTCCTGGAAATGATGAACCGTTGGAACGAAAAAGGATTCTTCTCCAAATCTGCACTGTCAGATACTGACTCTACAAAATTCCAGAATGGAAAAGCTGCAGTTAAAATCCATCATCTGGATGATATGGCAAACTATCACAGTCTGCAGCCAACATGGGGCGTTCAGTTCTCTAACTTTGTAAAATACATGAACCACCTTCCATATACACAGGACGTTATGGTTATTTCCAATACTGCGAAAAATCCTGAAAGAGCACTGCAGTTGTGGGATCTGATCACAACAGACCAGGAAGTATTTGACGCATTCTACTATGGTGTGCTGGGTGAAACATATGAATTGAATGACGAAGGACAGTACACAATTCTGAATACAGATTTGTACTCTACATCCGCTATGTGGGCAGCTCGTACAAGCGAACTGAACAGAGACGGTGCTGGAACTCCAGAATCTTACGGCGAATGGAAAGATACATTTGAAGAAATGATCGCAGCAGACGATACATCTGAAAGATATGCAGCATTCTCTCTGGATACATCCAATATCGAGACAGAATATGCAGCTTGTCTGAATGTACATCAGCAGTACTGGTGGCCACTGGAACTGGGTTACACAGATATGGAAGAAGGACTTGCTAACTACCAGTCCAAAATGGAAGCAGCAGGAATTGAAAAAGTTCGTGAAGAATTCCAGAAACAGCTGGATGCATACGTAGCTGGTTTGGAATAATAGAATAAGAAAAGATACTTCTTGTTTTTGGGGCGTGGGCACTGGGTGCCTGCGTCCTTTTTTGTCAGCCCTCAGCAAGATTCTTCCTTGTATATAAAATTGGACTGTGATAAAATGAGTCTATTCAAGATTGAATGAGGAGGCAGTTATGAGTAATACAAATCGTGATACATTCCAAAGCAAGTTTGGCTTCATTTTGGCATGTGTAGGCTCTGCAGTTGGGATGGGAAATATCTGGTTATTCCCTTATCGAGTAGCGCAGTACGGCGGCGCAGCATTTTTGATTCCATATTTTATTTTTGTTGTTGTGATTGGAATTGCCGGCGTTGCTGGTGAAATGGCATTTGGTCGTGCGATGCAGTCCGGACCTTTGGGAGCATTTAAGAAAGCCACACAGATGAGCGGCAGTAAGATTGGTGAATGGATTGGTTTGATTCCAACATTAGGTTCATTGGCTCTGGCACTGGGCTATTCTGTTGTAGTAGGTTGGATTATCCGATATTTTGCAGGATCTGTTACTGGTTCTGCTTTGGCAGATGATTCTGCAGCATATTTTGGTTCTATTTGTGGGAATTTTGGGAGTTTACCATGGCACCTGATTGGCTTGGCAGCTACTTTTGTAATTATGGCGTTTGGAATTTCTAATGGTATTGAAAAAATCAATAAAGTCATGATGCCGTTGTTCTTCCTTCTGTTTATCATCCTGGCTGTTCGTGTTGCTTTCCTGGATGGGGCAGCAGAAGGTTATATGTACTTATTAAAACCAAACTGGGAACAGCTTGCTAACCCTGCTACATGGGTATATGCGTTGGGACAGGCATTTTTCTCCCTGTCACTGGCAGGTTCCGGAACTCTGGTATATGGAAGTTATCTGAAAAAGACAGAAGATGTTACTGCATGTGCAAAAAATGTAGCGATTTTTGATACACTGGCAGCGGTATTGGCTGCATTGGTTATCATTCCTTCTGTATTTGTATTTGGACTGGATTTGTCCGCTGGGCCAGGATTGATGTTTATCACTATGCCAAAGGTATTTCAGATGATGCCATTTGGTCAGTTGTTTATGGTCGTATTTTTCCTGGCGGTATTCTTTGCAGCAATTACTTCTCTGGTAAACCTGTTTGAAGCACCAGTAGAAGCACTGCAGACAAAGTTTGGATTATCCAGAACCATTGCCGTATGTATCATCGCAGTCATCGGTGTCGCAGTTGGCGTAATCATTGAAAATGGAGACGTAGTAAGTACCTGGATGGATGTGGTATCAATCTATATCATTCCAATGGGAGCACTTTTGGCGGCTATTATGTTCTTTTGGGTATGCCCAAAAGGATTCGCTATTGGACAGATTCAGTTGGGACGCAAGAAAAAACTTGGCAAAGCATACGAGATTCTTACGAAATACATTTTTGTGGGATTGACGATCATTGTTTACATACTTGGAATTGTGTATGGTGGAATTGGTTGATGACGAGTTGTGTGTGTTATGAATAGAATTTAATAGTAAGAAATGATGAACGAGAGAAAGGGAAATAATGCCTTTCTCTCGTTTGGGTTTATCGCCCAGCCCCTGCAATCTTCAAAAATTCCTCCATCGCCCTACTGACATATCTGCCCCGTTTCCAATAAAAGCTCAGGTTTCGTTCGCTGTCTTTCCCATCCAATTTATAATAAACCACGCGTGAGTTTTCCGGCATCTGGGAAATCAAAGTATCACTGACAAAAGAAATTCCCATTCCGGAGCTGGTAATATGATAAGAAGTCATCTGCTGGTCCAGTTCAAATAAGATCTGCGGCGTAAAGCCGGCATCCTGGCAGATGGACATCGCACGTTTTCGTGTGTCATTTTCCTGTTTCAAAACGACAAAAGGTTCATCGGCAAATAGTTTTAAAGGAACAGAAATAGGATTTTCCAACAAATAAGAACCGTCTTTAATCTTTTCGGCAGGAATCTGATATTCCTGAACGGTCTGATTGATTGGCATGCGTCTTGGAACGGCGAGAAATAAATGCTCCTTCTGGTATACGGAATGAGCGTAGATTTCTTCATCCAGAGAACAGTTATCGATAAACATGTCAATCAATCCCTCCAGAAGCATTTCTTCCAATTTAGAAGTACTTTCTTCCACGAGAACAACTTTCACCGCGGGATATTTTTTTGAAAATTTACGCATCATGGATGGGAGTACAAGAGACGAATACAGGCTGCTTCCCCCGAGAACAAGATTTCCTGTTTTCAGTTCGCCCCAGTCATTAACATAATCGTGAAAAGAACCTTCAATTGCGAGAATGTGTTCAATCGCCTGAATGTACTTTTGTCCGCATTCGGTGAGCGTCAGCGGCTTAGTACTGCGGTCAAAAATCGGGTAGCCGATGCGGTTTTCCACTCGTTTGATGGTGGCACTCAAAGAAGGCTGGGAAATGAAAAGAGATTTGGCAGCCTTCGAGAAACTTTTTTCTTTATATACAGTGTAAACGTATTCCATTCCCTGAAAAAGATCGTTCATGATTTCCTCCCTGGTAAAATATAACTTCAAAGTTATACAAACCATACAGTTATATGTATTTGATTATAATATAGTTCTTTTATATAATAAAATCAATGCAAAACAAGCAAAAACTTTTTAATGGGAATGGATTATTGGGAGGAAAAAATATTATGTATCGTACCGAGAAAGACTCTATCGGAATTAAGAATGTACCTGAAAACGTATATTATGGTGTGCAGTCTCTGCGTGCAGCAGAAAACTTTCATATCACAGGATTGAAAATGCATCCAGAAATCGTTAACAGTTTAGCATATATCAAAAAAGCTGCAGCTATTACAAACTGTGAAGTTGGTCTGCTTGACAGACGTATTGCAAACGCAATTATCAAAGCATGTGATGAAATTCTGGCTGGAAAATTCCATGACGATTTCATCGTAGATGCTATTCAGGGTGGTGCTGGAACATCTCCAAACATGAACGCAAACGAAGTAATCGCAAACCGTGCAATTGAAATTCTGGGCGGACAGAAAGGGGATTACTCCATCGTACATCCAAATGACCATGTAAACTATGGACAGTCCACAAACGACGTATTCCCAACAGCAGGTAAAATCACTTCTCTGTGTCTGCTGAAAAAACTGAAAAAAGAACTGTACCGTCTGTATGATGCGCTGATGGAAAAATCCAGAGAATTTGACCACGTAATCAAAATGGGACGTACACAGATGCAGGATGCTATTCCAATCCGTCTGGGTCAGGAATTCCAGGCATACGCAGTTGCTATCCGTCGTGATATCAATCGTATGGACAGAGCAATGGAAGAAATGCATACAGTAAACATGGGTGGTACAGCAATCGGTACAGGTCTGAATGCTGATGAAGCATATATGAGACGTATCGTTCCAAACCTGAGCGATGTAACAGGTATGGAATTTGTACAGGCTCGCGATCTGATTGATGCTACTCAGAACCTTGACCCATTTGTATCCGTATCTGGTGCTGTAAAAGCTTGTGCAGTTACATTATCTAAAATCGCTAACGACTTGCGTCTGATGTCTTCCGGACCAAGAGCAGGTTTCGGCGAAATCAATCTGCCAGCAAAACAGAATGGTTCATCTATCATGCCAGGTAAAGTAAATCCAGTTATCCCAGAAGTAGTTAACCAGGTTTCCTTCCTTGTATTTGGTAACGACGTAACAATTACAATGGCAGCAGAAGCAGGTCAGTTGGAACTGAACGCTTTTGAACCAGTTGTATTCTACTGTCTGTTCCAGTCCATCGATACACTGGCATATGCTGTAAATACATTTGTAGAAAACTGTATCAACGGAATTACAGCAAATGAAGTAAGATGCCGTTATCTGGTAGAAAACAGTGTTGGTATGATCACAGCAATCTGCCCACACGTAGGATACCAGCCAGCAGCAGATATCGCGAAAAAAGCACTCGCTACAGGCGAATCTGTACGTGACCTGATTCTGAAAGAAGGTCTGTTAACAGAAGAAGAACTGGATAAGATCATGAACCCAGTAAGCTTAACAGAACCAGGAATTTCCGGAAAAGAACTGTTGAGAAAAAAAGAAAAATAAGATACAAACCTTGTGTATAAAATAATAGAAGCAGTGTACTTGAATGTTTGAGTGCACTGCTTTTTGTAATTCGGAGGGGACGGACGCAGATAATTGCTATTGCTTTTCAATAACAGGCCGCTCCTTCTCAACTCTTTTCTAAGATTGACTAAATTGACGCTCAGGAACGCCTTCGCGCCAAAGTCAATCTAAGAAAAGGTTTTTCGAACTCGCTTTCCCCAATGTTATTGAAAATCAATAGCAATTATCTGCTGTACTTCCCTACCCCCGAATTACAAATAAGTATAATTCCCTCACTCCCCACATAAGATTAAAAGAAC
>JAXJUX010000084.1:0-2122 GCA_036308845.1 Ruminococcus sp. | reverse complement strand
CGATAACTTCAAGCGGCACAATAGAAACCTTTTTCACTGCAGTTTCCCTATCGCTGATTTCTTCTATCAGATGGGTCGGTATTCCTTCCTTTTCTAACTGTTTGAAAAGATAGTTAGACATGCGATTATTAATTGCACCCTTTCCGACGATTGTTCCCTTTTTTTCTCCATTAAATGCAGTTGCGTCGTCTTTGTAATCTACAATCAACACATCCGGATCATCTGTTAAATACACTTTTTTTGCCTTACCTTCATAGAGTTGCGTACCCTTCTTCATCATTATGCCTCCTCTTCTGCCATTCGAAAACATGGCATCAATTCCATTTTAAATTTGTTTTTGCGATGTAAATCATCAATCCGAGTTCGTACTGTATCATCCTCGCACACCCCTTCACGGATATATCTGTCTAATGTAGCATAGGTGAAACCGAGATTATCTTCATCTGTTTTTCCACACAGACCATCAGACGGTGTTTTCTCAACCAGTACCTCCGGTAATCCCAATACTCTTCCAATCTCCTTTACTTCTGTCACTGTCAGGTGCGCCAATGGACTGAAATCGCCTGCTGCATCTCCGTATCTGGTGGAATATCCAACCCAGTCTTCCGATAAGTTACAGGTATTCGCTACTCGCCCATTCAGACTTTGACTGACCGCATACACTGTGGACATGCGTATTCTCGGTGAAAGATTGATTCTGGTTTGAGCCGTGATTTCCACCGTTTCTCCAATTTCTTCAAGAAGTGCATCTACGGCGTTCTTAATGTTGATTTCCACACTTCTGATTCCAAGATGCTCAACTGCTAACTTCGCCATATCTATATCCGGCTGCTTTCCACATGGCATCAGCACGCCAATGACTCTGTCTTTGCCTAGTGCCTCCACACAGAGAGCCGCTACTACGGAGCTGTCTTTCCCACCAGAAATTCCCAAAACGGCATTGCACCCCGGTCCATTCTTCTCAAAAAAATTCTGAATCCATGCAACACATGCATCTTTCACTTTATTCACATCGAATTGTCTCATCCTTCTACACCCCGCTATTTCCATAGTTTGTGAGCACTCTTGCACTCGGATCATTTACTGCACAGCCTTCCCACTCTTTGTTCGGCATCCAAAAGTCTGGAACCATCTGCGCCTGCCCTGGATAGTATTTCTCAAACATCTCACGGTACAATAAACTTTCTTTTGTAAATGGAGTAGCAAAGGTATACTTTTGAACCAACTTGTCATATTCTTCATCGGTATAATAGTTTTCCGCATACTCTTTCAAATCGTCCACCATACTGTGGCCGACCGCATCACTAAAAGCAGCTTTTTCTCTCCAGAGAATTTCTTCCGGCAGAATTTCTTCCTTTTCAAATGCCTTGCGCAGCAAATATTTTCCCATATTATATGTATTTAATTTCTTTGCCGGATCAATCGCCATAACATAACGCACAAAATCCAAATCGCCAAAAGGTACCCTGGCTTCTAGACTATTTGCAGCAAGACACCTATCTGCCCGGAGAACATCATAGCAGTGAAGTTCACGCACTCTTTTTTCAGCCTCTTCTTGGAATGCCTGTGCATTTGGAGCGAAGTCTGTATATTTGTAGCCAAAAAGTTCATCTGAAATTTCACCGGTTAAAAGAACTTTCAGATTCGTATTCTCATGAATTGCCTTACATACAAGATACATCCCCATGCTTGCTCTGATAGTCGTGATGTCATATGTACCAAGCGTGGCAATTACTTCTTCCAGTGAATCTAACACCTGCTGTTTTGTCATGATAACTTCTGTATGTATTGCACCAATGTAATCTGCTACTCGCTTTGCGTATTTAAGGTCAATCGCATCTTTATCCATACCGATTGCAAAAGTTCGAATCGGTCTTTTTGTAATATTTGCTGCAATGGCACATACCAAACTGGAATCCAATCCACCGGAAAGAAGGAATCCTAACGGCGCATCTGCATCCAAACGTTTTTCCACACCGGCTACTAACTTATCCTGTATGTTTTTCGTAATCGTTTCCAAATTATCATGTATGTATCCGTGCACATGGGCAATATTTTCATAACTCACAAATTTGCCATCATAGTACTAATGTCCCGGTGGAAACGGACAAATCTCATCGGT
>JAXJUX010000083.1:0-5955 GCA_036308845.1 Ruminococcus sp. | reverse complement strand
TTGTAAAATGTTACTTTTTTTCCTGTAATTGCTTCAACTCTTTCCAATGCTTTTTCACTGGCATTATACAGATTATCCACTACTACTACTTCATATCCTGCGTTCAACAGCTCAACACATGTATGACTTCCGATATAACCAGCTCCACCTGTTACTAATATTCTCATATTACACCCTCCTTATGGTTATCGAGTTTCTAGCTCCTTAAACTCTCTTCTTACATAGTGTAGCATTATCATTGGTAAAATTCAACAAAATTTCTCTTATTCCTGGCGTAAAGTATATGGAAAATCCACTTTTAAATCGCGGAAATAATACTCTCTGTCGCGCTCTGTAATTTCACGCATAACCCGACACGGATTTCCAACTGCTACCACATTTGCAGGGATGTCTCTTGTCACGATACTGCCTGCTCCGATTACGGTATTGTCCCCGATCGTTACTCCCGGAAGGATTACGGAGTTTGCACCGATCCATACACCATTTCCAATATGAATCGGCAGGGAATAATGAGCACCCAATTCACGATACAGTGGATATACAGGATGTCCTGTTGTACAAATGGTTACATTTGGTCCAACCATAACATTATCTCCAATATATACGTCCATATCGTCTACGATGACCATATTAAAATTCGCATAAAAATGATTTCCCAGATGTACATGGCTTCCATAAGACATATGTACTGGTTCTTCGATAAAGAAAGAGCCTTTGCAGCTTCCCAAAATTCCTCTCATCAGACTGTCTCGTTTTACACAGTCTTCCGGATGGGTGTGATTGTATTCAAACATTACACCTTTGCAATGTTTTCTTTCCGCTTCCAGGTCTCTTTCCTGCTGTGCATCGATTGGATCTTTGTGTCCATGTTCGTAAAATACCATCCCATTTTTCACTCTGTCTACTAAGTGCATACCTTCTCTCCTTTTCTTTTGTTAAAAACTTCTGATTTTATCTTCCTCTTCGCTTTGTGTATTTTCAATAGCGCGAATTACCACATAATACCCAAAATCATCACTGACTTTTACAAGCACACGGTCTCCCACTTTATGCCCCAAAATCGCCTTGCCGATAGGGGATTCGGTACTGATCAGACCTGCCAGCGAATTTCCTCGAATCGATGTTACCACACGGTAGGTTTCTTCTTCGTCATCGTCCTCAATATACAGTGTAACGGTATTGTTCAATCCCACTTCGTCATCTTTGGATTCATCGGAAATTACCGTTGCATTTTTTAACATTCTTTCCAGATAGCGGATACGGCTTTCGTTCTGATTTTTTTCTCTTTTCGCTGCGTAATATTCAAAGTTTTCGCTCAAATCGCCCTGTGCACGTGCTTCTTTTACCGCCTCAATGGCAGCTTTTCGCACGACAAGCTTTCTATGTTCAATTTCCTGCTCGATTTTCTCTACATCTTTTTTGGTAAGACGTTCTCCCATTTAAATCACCTCGATTGATCATTAACCAAATCTTCCATTGGTCTTTATCATTCCAAATGGACCGCCTGGCTTAGACGGATATTGCTCTAAAAATTCTTTCACTACCTGATCGTACGTCTGCAGATCAGGAATTCGTTTCATTTTTTCATTCCACACATCGATTGCCGGAAAAGAAAATCTAAGATACGCCCAGACCTCTTTCATTTTAAAGAGTGCCTTTTCATCATTGATTGAATTTCTCTGGTAATCGTCCCGTAATTTCTGTAAAAAACCTGTCCATTGCTCTTTCGTTGCTTCCGGCTCGCCTTTTATTTTCCCAAGCAGGCTCGGATCCGCCAGTACGCCTCGTCCGATCATGACACTGTCAATTTGTGGAAATTCTTTTTCTATTTTTTCGTAATCTTCTTTTGTGAAAATATCACCGTTATAACATAAACTTGGCTTGCCGTTTTGATAAGCATAAGTAAATTGCTCCAAACGGGGTTTTCCTTTGTAATAATCCGTCTGAATACGCGGGTGAATGATCAATTCTTCCATCGGATATTGATTATAAATCTCCAGCAATGGCCCAATTTCCTCAGGATCAAATCTCCCCAGACGGGTTTTTATGGATATTCTCATATTTACTTTGGTAAATACTTCATCCAAAAAGGCATCCAATTCCTCCAGTTTATCCAAAAAACCGGAACCTCGCCCTCTGGCAACTACCGGCTTTGACGGGCAGCCCAAATTAATATTTACTTCTTCATACCCGTATTCTATAAGCGCCTTCGCCGTACGGATAAAATCCTCTGCAGATCGAGTCAGAACCTGCGGCACCAGATATAAATCTTTGTTATTTTCCGGCAAAATATCATTTCGTTCCCGCCGGCTAAATGCCTTTCCTTCCTGCGGTTTTGCTGCAATAAATGGCGCAAAATACTTGTCCATGGGACTAAAATACGCATGATATGCGTTGCGATACACATATCCGGTGATTTCCTCTAAGGGTGCCATATATAGTTTCATATCGTATCCTACTTTATCTCATTTTTTCCCAGACGGACGGATTCCAGATAATCTGCCATATCTTCGTCTACTGAATCAAACAAATAATTTTTCTCACTGGTTCTTTTTGCTCTTACTTCTTCCCGAATCTGTTCTTTCATAAGTTCCAGTTCATCCTGTAATTCTCTGGCGGACATTCGCGCCGCTCCTTGCCCCAGAATGATCACCTGTTCCAGACGGTCCGAGGTAGCTACCGTAACCTGATATTTTTTCCCGATTTCATGTACCGTTTTTTCGATATACTGGTCGGCAGTCTCCGCCTCCTTGGTATATACCACATGAATGTTGTGATATTTCTGCACATTTCCCGGATTTCCCTGCACTTTGTATGCGTCGAATACCAGAATCAGGGTACATTTTTTATAGCCCTGGTAATCACACAACACATCCATCAATTTATCTCTGGCAGCATCAATATTCGCTTCCGCCAGTTCTTTTAATTCATCCCATGCAAAAATAATATTGTACCCATCTACCAGCAAATATTCTTTTTCCGGATGTTTTACTTTTGTCTTTTTCACCGTATATTCGGTACTGTCTGAAATTCTGGCTGGTCTGGTGTCATCTTTGTGACTGCGCTTCCAGCCTTTTCGCTGCCGGTTCCCATATTCATCTTCTTTTGATTTCGGACTGCCGTAGGTACGGGCAAAGATTTCTTCCAGTTCTTTTTCTGTAGCAAAGTATTTATCCGTTTCCTCTCTCCAGCTCATTTTCGGCTGGTTTCGGATATCCGGCTGTTTGATCACTGGTTCCAAATCTACTGCACTTTCCAGATGCATATAATCTTCTACCTGATCCCAATTTACCACGAAACCTGCTCCATGAGCGCAAAATACGGAGCCTGTCGGGTTGTCCAAATCTGCCTCCGGATCGTATCCGGCTGCCAGAACCACTTCATCCTGATTGTGGCATGGGTAATACCCTTTCAGCGTGCAAAACAGATGTCCGCGCCCTCTTGTATAGGCAATGACTTCATTTTGGTAATCCCGCATCATCACGACCGGAACACTTCCCGTCAGAACAGCCATTTCTCCGTCAATTTCCGGTCCCTGCACGGTTCCGTACATTTTCTGAATGTCCGTCATACCACGACCAATCATTTCCTGTGGCACTTCCAGACGAAACTCATAATATGGTTCCAGTAAGACACTTTCTGCCTTGCGAAGTCCCTGTCGAACCGCACGATACGTAGCCTGACGAAAATCTCCGCCCTCGGTGTGTTTCAAATGTGCACGCCCGGTAATCAGCGTTATCTTCATATCCGTTATCGGAGCACCTGTCAGCACACCTTTGTGCTCTCGTTCTTCCAAATGCGTCAGAATCAGACGCTGCCAATTTCGATCCAGAATATCTTCGCTGCAATCTGCTGCAAACTGCATACCGCTTCCCGACTCACCCGGTTCCAACAACAAATGTACCTCCGCATAATGGCGCAGCGGTTCAAAATGCCCCACACCTTCCACCGGAGTCTTAATCGTTTCTTTGTAAACAATATTTCCCGCATCAAAGGTAACGGCTACTCCAAACCGTTCTTTGATGACACTTTTTAAAATATCAATCTGTACTTCTCCCATCACCTGCACATGGATTTCCTGCAAAGCTTCATTCCACACAATATGCAATAATGGATCTTCTTCTTCCATCTGGCGCAGATACAGCAGCATCCGATGAACATCACAATCCTCCGGAAGCCCAATCTGATACGTCAAGACCGGCTCCAAAAGCGGCAGTTCCGAAGCGGCTTCCGCTCCCAATCCCTGCCCCGGATACGTAGATGTAAGACCTGTTACCGCACAGACGTTTCCTGCCTGCGCTTCCTGAATCATCTCGTATTTTTCCCCGGAATACACACGAAGCTGGTCTGCCTTTTCTTCCCAGATGTCCTCCTGTTCCACACCTTCTTTATAACTGGTCAAAATGGTTTTTACTTTCAGAGAACCACCCGTAATTTTCATATAAGTCAGGCGATTTCCCTGATTGTCTCTTGCAATTTTAAATACTTTAGCCCCAAATACTGACGGGTATTGCGGAATCTGCACATACGTTTCCACGCCATGCAAAAATTCTTCCACGCCTGTCATCTTGAGCGCAGAACCGAAGAAACATGGAAATACTTTTCGTTCTGTGATCAATTGTGGAATCACAGCCATATCCACAACGCCTTCTTCCAGATAGGTTTCCAGAAGATCTTCATCAGACATCGCCAACTGTTCCATCCAGTCTTCCGATGTATGGTCGGCAGAAAAATCCAGACAGTTGCCGTCCAGACGTTTCTTCAATTCTTCCATCAGCGCTTCTTCATCCGTTCCCGGCTGGTCCATTTTGTTTACAAATAGAAAAGTCGGAATCTGATAGCGTTTTAATAATTTCCACAAAGTCTGGGTATGTCCCTGCACACCATCTGCGCCGCTGATAACCAAAATCGCATAATCAAGTACCTGCAGCGTTCTCTCCATCTCGGCAGAAAAGTCCACATGACCCGGTGTATCCAGCAATGTCACCTGAATATCCCCCAATGAAAATACTGCCTGTTTGGAAAAAATGGTAATGCCTCGGTTTCTCTCCAACTCAAAGGTATCTAAAAATGCGTCCTTGTGGTCCACGCGCCCCATTTTGCGAATGGCGCCACAAGTATACAATATACTTTCTGACAACGTGGTTTTTCCTGCATCCACGTGTGCCAGAATTCCAACAACTAACTTCTTCATCTATGTTCTCACTTTATTTTTCTGGTGAAATAATATATTTTCCATTTGCGCGAAGCTCTGGTTTGCTCAAAATACCTTCCGCATATCCAGACCGCAAACGTCATAAATCATACTGCTTACATCCAGACGTCCGGAATCAATCAGATCCAGCGCACGTTTCTGTGTATATGGATTGATATAAGATGCCTTCAATACCAGTTCTTTCTGGAAAATCTGGAATGGTTTTACGGCAATGGTATCGTCCGGTTTTGTCAGACCAAACATCATGACAACTGCTTTATTGCCTGCAATGTCGATGGCCTGTTCAATGGTAGAAGTTCTTCCTACACATTCGATTACCGTATTGATCCAGTTCATGCCATTTTCCTGCAATACTTCTTTTATATTTTCATGGATCGGGTCGATACATACGTCTGCACCCAGTTTTTTCGCTACTTCTCTTTTGCTTTCCACTGGTTCCAAAAGAGCAACTTTAGCTGCGCCGGACAATTTGGCAAGCTGCATCATCAAAAGTCCGATCATACCGCCGCCAATGACTACTACCTGATGGCCTGGTTTGATTTCACACATGTCCATGCCATGCAGACAGCAGGCTACCGGTTCTGCCATTGCGCCCTGTTCGAACGTTGTATTGTCACCGATTTTATAAATCTGGCGTTCATTTACCGCGCAGTATTCTGCGAAGCCGCCATTTACGGTCGTTCCATAACCTATCATATGTTCACAGTAATGCGCTACGCCATTTCTGCAAGGAGTACAGG
>JAXJUX010000082.1:0-9421 GCA_036308845.1 Ruminococcus sp. | reverse complement strand
CCTGAAATACTTCCTGGAAGCTCTTATGCCGGTATGTCGTGAATGCGATATTAAAATGGCAATCCACATGGACGATCCGCCATGGGATATCTTCGGTATTCCACGTCTTCTTGTTAATGCAGAAAACATTGATCGTTTCCTGTCTATGGTTGATGATCCATACAACTGCTTGACACTGTGTTCCGGTAGCTTGAATGCTGACCCTAACAACAACGTAGCTGATATCGTTCGTAAACATTGCGATCGTATCGCTTTCGCTCATATCCGTAACGTAAAACACTTCGAAAACGGTGACTTCTCTGAAGCTTCTCATCGTGACTGCGATGGTGACACACGTATTCTGGATATCCTGAAAGCATACCATGATTGTGGTTTCGAAGGATACATCCGTCCAGACCATGGACGTCATCTGTGGGATGAAAAACCAGGTAACGTTCGTCCTGGATATGGTCTGTATGACCGTGCACTGGGTATTATGTATATGCTCGGTGTTTGGGATATGCTGGACAAACTGGAAGGCAAATAATTCCAAATCAATATGAATTTTGAGGAGGCTGCTTCGGCGGCCTCTTTTTTTCGTGCTGTGTTCTATGTGTACACCACCCGAATACACATGTCTGTCCAAAATTGACTTTTTGGGTTGATAATTTTTTTTGAATTGTATATACTGTATAAATAGAAAGAAATATTCGTGAAAGATGAGCCATTTACGGCGGAAAAGAGGCAGTAATGAAATTTTGTGATATGCCATACGAACGTGTGGATTTTGAAAAAACAGCGCAGCAGATTGTAGATTTGACAGAAAAAGCGAAAAACGCAAAAAGCGGAGAAGAACTTTGGGAAGTACATCAGGAGTATTATAAAGTTTCTACAGGGGCAAGAGATTTGATGACGATTGCTCATATTCGTCATGACGTGGATACTACAGACGAATTTTATAATCAAGAACAGGAATTTTATGATGGTATGAGACCGAAATTAGCCAATTTGCTCAATGATTATACGAAAGCAATTTATGAAACTCCATACCGTTCTTATATGGAAGAAAAAATCGGAAAAGTTGCATACGCAAGTATGGAAAATGATATCAAGAGCATGGATGAAAGTATCATTGGTTTGATGCAGGAAGAAAATGCACTTCGCACCAAATATGGAAAATTGATCGCGACAGCTAAAATTCCTTTTGATGGACAGGTATTAAACTTGTCTTTGATGCGTCCATATTGCATCAACAGCGACCGTCAGGTGAGAAAAGAAGCATGGAAAGCACTCAGCAACTATTTCCAGTCTGTAGAGGACGAATTGGATGAAATTTATGATAAATTAGTAAAAAATCGTACTGCACAGGCAAAGGCACTTGGATATGAAAACTTCATTGATCTGGGATATTGCCGTATGAATCGCCACAGCTATGGAAAAGAAGAAGTAGAAAACTTCCGCAAACAGGTAAAAGAAGTATTTGTTCCATTGGCTGAAAAAATGCACGACAACAGAAGAAAACGTCTGGGATTGGAAAAACTTTCGTATATTGATAACGATGTGTATTTCCTCAATGGAAACCCAGCGCCTCTGGGAAGTCCGGAAGAAATTCTGGCAACTGGTCAGAAGATGTACAGTGAACTGGCGCCAGAAACCAAAGAATTCTTTGATTTTATGATGGAAAACCAGTTGTTTGATGTATTTGGCAGAAAGACAAAACGCCAGGGCGGATACATGACTTATATTCACAAATATAGCTCTCCATTTATTTTTGCAAACTTCAATGGAACTGCTGGTGACGTAGACGTTATCACACACGAATGTGGACATGCATTCCAGGGATTTATCGGTGGAAAAGACCCAATTCTGGAACACAATGATACAACAATGGAAACAGCAGAAATTCACTCCATGTCTATGGAATTCTTCACAGACCCATGGATGAAGGATTTCTTTGGAGACAGATATGAAGAATTCCTGCAGATGCAGTTGGAAGATGCGATTCGTTTTATTCCATACGGAACTATGGTTGACGAATTCCAGCACAAAGTATACGAAAATCCAGACATGACTCCGGCAGAAAGAAAACAGACCTGGAGAGATTTGGAAAAAGTATACATGCCACATCTGGATTATGAAGATGATCCATTCTTTGGAAAAGGTGGATACTGGCAGAGACAGCAGCATATTTACAATTCTCCATTCTATTATATCGATTACGTATTGGCACAGTCCTGTGCATTCCAGTACAAAATCTGGATGGATAAAGATTACAAAGAAGCTTGGGACAGCTATTTGAAACTGTGTAATATTGGTGCAAGCAAATTTTATGCGGATATGCTCAAAGAAGTTGATTTGAAAGTGCCATTTGAAGATGGATATTTTGATGAAATTGTAAAAGTGTTAGAAGAAAAGTGTGGATTATAAAAAAAGAATCTCGTGCGCGGAGAAAGTTGCGTGCGGGGTTCTTTTTTGTAGAACTTGACATAATAATTGTAAATGATATAATAAATTTACAAAAAAGTGAGTTACGAGTTAGTATATTACGAGTTAGTTTCTTGCGAGTCGGTTTATTATGAGTTGGATTATTGAGAAAGAGTAAAGTTCGTCAGGAGGTGTGATATGTTTTTAGGGAGAAATAATGAAATCGAACAAATGAATAAACGATACCAAAAAGGAAAATTTGAATGTATCGTTATGTATGGCAGGCGGCGAGTTGGAAAAACAGCACTTATTAACGAATTTTGTAAAGATAAACCAACGATATTTTTTTCTGCATTAAATGCCTCAGCACAGGAAAATATCGAAGCATTATCAAAAGCTATTTATGTGTACAAAGAACCAGATAGAGTTAGCGTTCCTCGATATGCCAATTACGATGATGCATTGGAAGAAATTACAAGAATGTCAGAGAAAGAGCGGTTGATATTTGTTATCGACGAGTATCCATATTTGGCAAAATCAGAACCATCTATTTCTTCCAGAATACAGCATATTATTGATCATGTGTGGCAGCATGGAAATTTGTTTTTGATTTTATGTGGTTCCTCTATGAGCTTTATGGAAAATCAGGTATTAGGATATGAGAGCCCTCTTTATGGAAGACGCACTGCACAGTTTAAGATAAAACCATTGACCTATAAAGAAATAACGGCATTTAATCCGCAGCTTTCTTATGAGGAACAGGCTTTGGTTTACGGTATTACAGGTGGAATTCCTCATTATATTAATAAATTAGATGTGGAGAATGATTTAGATGAAGCAGTATTGGAAAACGTGTTTAATACTGCAAGCTATTTATTTGAAGAACCTGAGAATTTATTAAAACAAGAATTAAGAGAACCTGCGATTTATAATTCTATTATATCTGCCATTGCGGGAGGAGCGTCCCGCTCTAATGAGATTTGTACAAAAGTAGGATTGGAATCGAGTATTTGCGCCAAATATTTAAAAGTATTATTGGATTTGGGAATCGTGATGAAGGAAACTCCTATTGCAGAAAAGCCAGGCAAAAAGACCATTTATTTGATAGGTGATAATTTCTTTCGCTTTTGGTATCGATTTGTTGCAAAAAATGTTTCGTCCATCAGCTCCGGAAGATTTCCACAAATTTATGATTTGGCAGTCAAAAGACAGCTTTCGGATTATATGGGACTGGTTTTTGAACAAATGTGCAGAACATACTTGTTGAACTATGCAGAGGAACTTCCTATTTTATTATCAGAGGTAGGTCAATGGTGGGGAACAGATGCCAAAACCAGAAAAGAAGTGCAGATTGATATTGTTGGCACACCTGTGGAAGGAAAAGAATATATCATAGGTTCCTGTAAATATAAGAATGAAAAAATTGGTGTGGATGAATTGGAATTGCTGCAGCAGTATGCAGCCGTATTTGGTAGAGGGGCAAAATATCATTATTATATTTTCTCTAAGGGAGGATTTACACAAGGATTGCAGGAACTTGGAGAAAAGGGTGAGGTTACATTGGTTATGTTGGAGGATATTTATAAATAATTTTTGTAAAAGGAAATCCGTTCGGGAAAAATCTCGGACGGATTTTTTGAGATTTTCTTTTCTAAGGATTTCTAATATATAGTATTGCAATTTATATTATCATACTATATAATACACAGTATAAGCTATGCAATACATAGTATATGTTATAACATAGTATGAATCATAGCATAATCAGTTTGCAGTATGTTTGCAGCAGCATAATGTCATATGTAAAATCAAAATGGAGGTGACAAGATGGATGCACAGAGAAAAAAAGGTGTACTGGATATTCTGGTGCTTTCTGTATTAACTACCGGTCCATCCTATGGATATGAGATTATCCAGAGAGTATCTGGTGTGATGGAAGTTTCAGAATCCACTATGTATCCGATTTTGCGTCGACTTGAGAACGGCAAAGATGTGGAGACGTATTCACAGGAATACAATGGGAGAATTCGGAAGTATTTTTCCATTACAGAGAAGGGAAGAGAAAGGATTGCGGAATTTCTGGAAGAATGGGACGAAATGAAAGCAATCTATGAGTTTGTCAGGCTGGCAGTTATATCAGAGAATCCATGAAAAAACGGGATGAAAGGAGCATAAACATGAGCAGAATAGGAAAAGAAGAATTTTTAAGCAGACTTTTTGATGCACTTGGACCGATTGGGAGTATGGAGGAGGGTGTGGTAAAGACCTCCAATGCACGAATAGAAGCAGAGGAAATTGAACTGTCAAAGAGTATTCATCTTCAAACTAGTAACGGTCCAATTTTTGTGAAAAATAGTCGAAGCGAGAAGATTTCTGCCAACAGTACAAACAGCCGGATTGAAGCAGAAAAATGTGTATGTACGAAGATACATTGCCATACTACAAATGCCAGAGTGTGTATAGAGAAATGTGACAATGCAGAAGTGAAACTGAGCAGCACAAATGGAAGTATTCATGCACAGGACTGTAGATTGAAAGCACTTTATTGTGGAACTACTAACGGTGTCATTAAGGTAGAAGAAATTTCTGCGGATACGATAGAGTTGTCAACTACGAATGGTTCAGTGACTGGCAATATTCACGGATGTGAGGAAGAATTCTCAATTGACACCAATACCACGAACGGTTCCAACAATCTCCGAACCATAGAACGTGCAAATGCACATAAGAGACTGTGTGAGCATACAACCAACGGTTCCATTAAGATTCAGTTCGTTTCTTAAGAAAAGTCTTTTTATAATACAAAATCCGTTCGAAAATCTCGAACGGATTTTTTTCACACCTATCTCATATATTGTTAAGAATGAATATTGTGCGAGGCTTTATGAAAAAATCAGGTTTTGTGCCAGTTATCGTATTTGGTCTTTTGGTAGTTGCAAGTTTGTCTGTGATGTATTGGAAGGATGTGGGGGAGAAGGTAATTACAGTGAGCTCCACAGTGGATGGAAGGGAGCTGCCGATTTATTGTGTGGAGACTGAAAAACCGCAGATTGCCATTTCGTTTGATGCTGCGTGGGGGAATGAAGATACACAAGAAATTCTCGATATTTTGAAAAAACAGGACGTAAAAGCCACCTTTTTTATGACAGGCGGCTGGGTTGAAAGTTATCCGGATGATGTGAAACGAATCCTTGAAGATGGGCATGATCTGGGAAATCACAGTGAAAATCATAAGCAAATGAGCACGCTGTCAGAATCGGAATGTCGGGAAGAAATTATGAAAGTACATGAAAAGGTAAAGGAATTAACAGGATATGAGATGCAGTTGTTCCGGCCGCCGTATGGGGATTATAACAATCAGGTGATTAATGTGACATATGCTTGCGGGTATTATCCTATTCAATGGAATGTGGACAGTTTGGATTGGAAGGACTACGGTGTTCAGGAAATCATCAACACCGTCTGCAACCACAAGAGCCTGGGAAATGGAACAATCATTCTCTGTCACAACGGCGCCAAGTACACCGCACAGGCGTTGGATACCATGATTACGCAGTTAAAAGAAAAGGGATATGAATTTGTTCCGATTTCACAGTTGATTTATAAGGAAAATTATCACATGAATCATGAAGGACGGCAGATTCAGGATTCGTGAGGAAGTTTTATCTAGTGTAATGTTGAAAATGAGAGTGATAAATGTACATGGATTTAATTTGAATTTGGAATATGGTAATAGAATACGCTTGACGTAGGAATTTTGTCCATTATCTTTAAAGGGTAAGGTGAGGGTTGGACTTATATAAAATTATTCTGGGATTTTGCCCGTTGTTCTCGACTTAAACTTGTTAAAATGGACTTATACAAATTTTTAAGATAATCTTGTCCGTAAATGTTTCTTATTACTTGGAAATTCGGACTTATTGAGAATTTTAACAATATTTTGCCCGCAAACCTGCTGAAAATAGGGCAAAATTCTTTGGAAAATTCACATAAGTCCAAATCAACTCTGAGGAAGGGAAATGTGTGGGCAATATGGGCATGAAAAATCATATAAGTCCGATTTCACTTGTTTTCAATGAATCATTGGGTAAAATATGGAAATATTTGTCCATAAGTCCAACCACACCAATTATAAGCTCAAACGCGCAATTGATCATCTGCTAGTCCAACTACACCAACTTGAAACGAAATTCCCCCCAAGCCAAGGTCATTTTTGAAAACGTAGATATCCCATTTTCATCTATTGAGTAAAGAGTGCCCCATCGCCTCATATCCAATAAAAATTAGGATAAAACAAGTAAGAAAAATCAATAGAAATTACACAAATCCTATAGTATACTAACCATGTAATGACATGAATATGTGAAATAAAGGAGGATACAGCATGATTCGCAGATATGTATATGGAACCGTGTTCGAGACGGAAGCAATCTTAGAAAAACCGGCGCAGGAATCTGGACAGTTGCCATTTTTGACAGTTGATGAAGGAAAAATGACATTTTCTTATAAGATGGAAGATTCCGATAAGGTTTATGGATTGGGCGAAAATGTAAGAGGAATCAATAAGAGAGGCTGGATTTATCAGAGCAAATGTAGTGATGAGCCAAATCATCATGAAGATAAAGCATCTTTGTATGCAGCACACAATTTCCTGGTAGTAGATGGAAAGGAACAGTTTGGTGTATTTGTTGATTATCCTGGAATTTTGACATTTGATATTGGATATACAAAACGTACCCAGATGGATATTGTTGCATCTGACTGGAATCTGGATGTATATATTGTGACAGGAACAGATATCAAAGATATCGTAAAACAGTTCCGTAAATTGATCGGAAGAAGTTATATTGCTCCAAAATGGGCATTGGGATATGGACAGAGCCGCTGGAGTTACATGGATGAAGATGAAGTACGTGAAGTTGTCAGAACGTACAGAGAAAATAATCTTCCATTGGATTGTTTGTATCTGGATATTGATTATATGGAAAGATACAAAGACTTTACATTGAATAATGAAACATTCCCAAATTTCCCTGAATTTGTGCAGGAAATGAACGATGATAACATTCATCTGGTGCCAATCATCGATGCAGCAGTGAAAGAAGAAGCAGGTTATCCTGTTTATGAAGAAGGTATGGAAAAAGGATATTTCTGTACAAAAGAAGATGGTTCTCCATTTGTTGGGGCTGTTTGGCCAGGACGTTCTATGTTCCCGGATATGCTGAACAAAGAAGCAAGAGACTGGTTTGGTAATCAGTACAAATTCCTTCTGGATCAGGGAATTGAAGGTTTCTGGAATGATATGAATGAACCTGCGATTTTCTATACAGAAGACAGATTGAAAGATGTTCAGGAAAAACTGGATGATTTCAAGGGAATGAATATGGATTTGAATGCGTACTGGCAGTTTACCGGTCTGGTGGCAGGTCTGCAGGGAAATGTGGATGATTATACAAAATTCTACCACAATGTAAATGGCAAAAAAATCCGTCACGATTACGTACATAACCTGTACGGATACAATATGACAAAAGCAGCAGGAGAAGCATTTGAACGTCTGGAACCAGACAAGAGAATTCTGATTTTCTCCCGTTCTTCTTATATTGGAATGCACCGTTACGGCGGTATTTGGCAGGGAGACAACAAAGCATGGTGGTCACATTTGCTGATGAACATTAAAATGATGCCATCTTTGAATATGTGTGGTTTCCTTTATACGGGCGCTGACCTTGGTGGATTTGGTATGAATACCACAGAAGACCTGATGATGCGCTGGCTGGAATTCGGTATCTTTACACCATTGATGAGAAACCATGCAGCCATCGGTACTCGTGTACAGGAAGTATATCGTTTTGAGGATATGGATGGTTTCCGCCATGTGTTGAATATGCGTTACCGTCTGCTTCCATATATTTACAGCGAATATATGAAAGCTGCATTGGATAGCGAAATGATGTTCAGACCATTGGCATTTGATTATCCGGAAGACAAAATGGCCGCAAGAGTGGAAGACCAGCTTTTGGTTGGGGATGGAATGATGATCGCACCGATTTATGAACAGAATGCAGAAGGAAGATATGTATATCTGCCAGAAAGCATGAAACTGGTTCGCTTCACAAAAGACGGTGCAATGGAAGAAACTGTGATGGAAGCAGGACATCATTATATCGATGTAGCGCTGACAGATGTTATTTTCTTCATCCGTCCAAATCACATTATTCCAATCTCTGATGGCGGACAGTGCGTAGCTGAAGTTGATTTCGGTCATCCGGAACTTCTTTTCTATCTGACAGAAGAAAAAGCTGTTTACGAATATTATCACGATGATGGATATGAAAAAGATTATGAAAATCCAAAACACAGAATCCAGATTTGTGTAACAAAATAAGGTGTGTCAGAAATTTTCATGGCGCAGATGTAATAAAAATTTGAAATAACGAAAAAGCAGGATATGTATCGTTCAGTGTTGAGCTTACATTTCCTGCTTTCTTTTTACCCGTTTATATTCTCTTTTGTTCTCCATAGTGATGCAACTTAGTTATTTTTCATAGCTTCAACTACGTCGTAGTTTACATCACCGGAAATATACATCATAGAATACATAATAGATACCATGTTTTTATTGAAGTAATTTCTCAGTTTTGTCATAATTTTAATCTCCTTTTCTTGAAAAAATGTTTTGTTGTTTTCGTTTACATCGTTATCATATGCCGAAAAATCGGTGGATGTTAGATAAGATTTTGACTTGTTTTAAGTCAAAATTGATTTTGAAAGCGTGAAAAAGTGGAATTTTGGGGTTGTTTTAGAAGAAATTTAGTTCTTTTTTGAGATTTATTTATAGTTATTTTAGAAAATGTGTGGTATACTTATTTGTAATTCGAGGTTGGGAAGTATGGATTCCTATACCATTCCAAAGGCAGGACGTTCGTCTTCAACTAAGTGCTAACTGCGACTAATTAACGCTCAGGAGAGCCTTCGCGTTAAAGTCTTAGTAAGCACTGGATTTTCAGACTCTCTT
>JAXJUX010000081.1:0-1945 GCA_036308845.1 Ruminococcus sp. | reverse complement strand
GCCAATGCGAGAGATCAATTTACTTCTCGTGCAACTTTATTTTCAGGTATCGGCGGGACTCTTGCCGGTATCGTAATTCCAATGGTTACAACAGGAGCAGGTACCATTGGCGGAAGTGCAAATATTGCATACAAAGTAGTAGCAGTTGTGATTTGTATTCTCGCTCCGGCATTTTTATGTTTCACAATTATTGGTGCAAAAGAAAGACGAGAAACCGTAAAAGTGAAAACAGATAAATCTTCTGCGGGATTAAGAAAAGTTGTAAATACAATCATGAACAATGATCAGCTTCGTTGGATTGCAATCATTTTCCTGATTCAACAGGTGGGAAATGGAATCGCAATCGGTGGCATTGGTTCCACATACATTTACTTTACATATGGATACGAAGGCGGATTATATTCCTTATTTACAACCATCGGAATGTCAGCAACTGCATTCTTGATGATTTTTTATCCGGCAATTTCAAAGAGAATCAACCGAAAACCACTTATGAATATGATGGCAGTGATTTCGGTAGTGGGATTTGTACTGATGTTACTTTCCAGAATGATTCCTTCTATTGGATTTATTTTATTAACCATAGGATATATGCTCTCAAACTTCGGTCTGTATTGTTATTATTTGGTAATGATGATTTCGATTATCAATACGGTAGAGTACAATGAATACAAATGTGGAACACGTGATGAAGCGATTATCGCATCGGTTCGTCCATTTATGACAAAAATGGCATCTGCGATTATTGTTATGATTACCACTGCAAGTTATGTAATTTTTGGTGTGACAACCTACACAAATCAAATTTCTGATTATGAAAGTGCGGCAGCAATCGGTACGATTACGGAAGCAGAAAAATTAACATCCATCCAAGCGTTAATTGGCGGTGTGGAAAATGGACAAAGTTTCGGTTTGCTCCTTTGCATGACAATTCTTCCATGCGCATTGATGTTAATTTCCAATGTTTTATATCAAAAGAAATACAAATTAGACGAAGCAGAATATGCACGTATCTGTAAAGAACTTGAAAATAGATAGGAGAAACGTATGATTCGGCAATTAGGAAACTTATTTGTTCTTGATACAAAAAGCACGACATATGCATTTCAGGTTTTGCCATCAGGACATTTGGAACAATTATATTATGGAAAACGAATACAGTTACAAGCAGAAGAAGATGCAGTTGTTTTGACGGAAAAAAGACTTTGCCTTGCCGGAAATGCGGTTTGCTATAGCCCGGAATATCCGGCTCTTGGATTGGAAGATGTTTGTCTGGAAATGTCTTCCCACGGAAAAGGTGACATCCGTGATCCATTTATCGAAGTAACACACGCAGATGGAAGTTACACATCGGATTTCCTGTTTGAAAAAGCAGAAATAATACAGGGAAAAGAAGCGTTTTTGACACTTCCGGGTTCCTATGAGGAACATGGAGGTGTTGAGACTTTGGTTGTGACTTTGAAAGATAAAAGTTATGACCTTACATTGGAACTTTATTATTATGTATTTGAAGACTACGATGTGATTTCACGTGCCAGTAAATTGATCAATACCAGCGAAGACAATATTACCTTAGAGCGTCTGATGAGTTTGCAATTAGATTTCTCGCGTGCAGATTATACATTTACCACATTCCACGGAGCATGGGCGCGCGAAATGAAAAAGCATGATATGCCAGTGGGTGTGTGCAGATTGGTAAATGAATCTTATTGCGGTTGTTCTTCCAATCGTGCCAATCCATTTGTGATGTTGTCCAAGAAAGACACGGGAGAAAATCACGGCGAATGTTATGGATTTAACCTGATTTACAGTGGAAATCATTATGAATCAGTAGAAGAAAGTGCCTTTGGTAAAATGCGTTTTCTGACAGGAATCAATCCACGATCCTTCCAGTTCCATCTTGCACCTGGAGAATTCTTTGAAGCGCCTGAAGTAGTCATGAGTT
>JAXJUX010000080.1:0-9778 GCA_036308845.1 Ruminococcus sp. | reverse complement strand
TGGCGCGAAGGCGTTCCTGAGCGTCAATTTAGTCAATCTTAGAAAAGAGTTGAGAAGGAGCGGCCTGTTATTGAAAAGCAATAGCAATTATCTGCGTCCCTCCCCTCCGAACCACAAATAAGACATTTCACACGGAGAAGTGTATAGTTTATGAATTTGTACTTTTAAGAAGTAGTAATTTTTGGTAATATCAATTCAAGAAAAAGGAACTACGAATACATACGGGGGCGAGAAGATGGAATACAGTATTATTTTGGGTTTATGTGTAGTAGTTATTTTGGCAGTGTGCCTTGGGATTTTTATCCGTTCTTATTTACAGCTGCGGAAAATGTATGAGGAATTGCAGGTGAGCTGCAATAATCTGGAAAAATTAAACCGGGAATTGCGTTCTCAAAGGCATGATTACCTCAATCATTTACAAGTTGTCTATGGGCTGATGGAATTGGAAGAATATGAAGAATTGTATGCTTATTTATATCCGGTATACAAGGATATTATGAAAACGGGAAAGGCCTTAAAGACAACGAAACCTGCCATCAATGCCTTATTAATGGCAAAGATGACGGAAGCGGAAAATAAAGGAATTGATTTCGCAATAGAAGTTAAATCAGATTTGAAAGCTTTGCATGTAGAGGATTGGGAATTATGCAGAGTGATATCCAATCTGATTGACAATGGAATTACCGCGTTGGAGGAACATGAGGGAGAAAAGAAATTGAATATCGATATTTCAGAAGACCGGCAACGATACATCATGACGGTTTCTAACAATGGACCACAAATTCCAGATCAGATGTTATTCTCGATGTTTAAACCGGGTATCACCTCGAAAAAGGGCGAAGGGCATGGAATGGGATTGCATATTGTCATGACAATTATCAATAAATACAACGGAACGATGAAAGTGGTATCCAATGCAAAGGAAACCAGTTTTACTTTCGGATTTCCTAAGATAGAAAGAAGGTGAATGGATGGATTTTGAATTACTGGGAATTGTGTTGCTGATTGCGGGATTTGTACTGATTGGCATAGAACTTGTAATACCGGGGTTCGGTTTGCCCGGAATCAGCGGAATTGTTTGTCTTGTAATAGGAATTTGTTTGACTGCGGATTCGATAGAGGATGGAATTACGGTAACGATGATTGTGATTGTTATATTAGCAGTGATGCTAACACTGGCGTTAATATTTTTAAAACGATGGAAATCGCCCGTTGTGTTGGAAGAAAATGTAAAGATTGAATCCGGCTTTATCAATTCATCGGATTTGGAATATCTGGTTGGAAAAGAAGGCGTTACCGCCACTGATTTAAGGCCAACGGGGAAATGTAAGATTGACGGTGTGATTTTTGATGTGCGTTCCAATGGGACTTTTATAGAAAAGGGGAAACAGGTTAGGATTTGCCGTATTCATGAAAATGCGATAATCATAGAAGAAATGGACGAAATGGGGGATTGACTATGTTAGGCAAATTGGTTTTATTAGGTATTATTACGTTGTTGGTTATTCTGTTCTTTGTGTTTGTACCGGTAGGGTTATGGATTTCAGCGATTGCTTCCGGTGTGAAGATTGGTATTTTTGATCTGATTGGCATGCGGCTTCGTCGTGTAGCTCCTGGGAAAATCGTATTTCCAATGATCAAAGCTACAAAAGCCGGAATTGAAGTAAAAGTAAATCGTCTGGAAGCGCATTATCTTGCAGGTGGAAATGTAGACAATGTGGTAAATGCGTTGATTGCAGCGGAAAGAGCAGATATTACCTTGTCTTTTGAAGAAGCATCAGCGATTGACCTTGCTGGACGAAATGTTTTTGAAGCAGTAAAAATGAGTGTAACACCAAAAGTTATCGAAACAGACTTGATTTCTGCTGTGGCGAAAGATGGTATCGAACTTCTTGTTAAGGCGAGAGTAACTGTTAGAACAAATATTTCCCGTTTGATCGGTGGTGCGGGAGAATCTACGGTACTTGCTCGTATCGGTGAAGGTATCGTAACGACCGTTGGATCTGCAACGACACACAGTGAAGTGTTGGAAAATCCGGACAATATTTCCAAACTGGTTCTGGCAAAAGGCTTGGATTCAGGAACTGCTTTTGAAATTATTTCTATTGATATTGCTGATGTAGACATTGGAAGAAATATTGGTGCAAATTTACAGAGTCTGCAGGCAGAGGCAGATAATAAGATTGCACAGGCAAGAGCAGAAGAACGTCGTGCAATGGCAGTTGCTCTGGAGCAGGAAATGAGAGCAGCGGTTGTGGAAGCCGAAGCAGAAATCCCGAAAGCAATTGCAGAGGCACTTCGGAGTGGTAATCTTGGTGTGATGGATTATTATAAAATGCAGAACGTACTGGCTGATACCGATATGAAAAAAGGAATCGGAAATGGCGCACAGAGTTTTGCGGAAAAGAAAAATTAGCAGGGAAAAGCTATGATTAAAGTTGGGATAATTGAAGATGAACCTGAAATCAGAAAATTACTGCAAAAAATGATTGAACGACAGAGTGGGTTTCAGGTAGTGTTTGAAAGTGGTACATTTGCGCAGGCAATCATGGAATTTACCAAATATCGGCCAGACGTTGTATTCGTGGACATCGACTTAAATGGAGAAAGTGGACTTGAATGTGCGAAAGTTATGACAGAACTCAGTCCAAAGCTAAAAGTTATATTTGCGACAGCACACAGCGAATATATGGCAAACGCGTTCGAGATTTATGCGTTTGATTATCTGGTAAAACCATTTAATATGGAACGAGTGATAAAAACTTTGACGCGAATCAAGGATTCTTTGATAGACAGTCAGCTGAACATTGAAAATGGTGCAGAAGTTTCGGTGACACAGGCCGATTTTCAAAAAGAAAAGCTGATGATCAAAGGAAAAGAACAGGTGGCATTTGTTGATAAAGAAGACATTCTGATGATTGAAAGAGAAAATCAGACCACATGTATATTGACCAGTGACGAGACGTTTCGTACATCTGCTTCGTTGAGTATGATTGAAAGTAAATTAAATCCAAAAGAATTTATGCGATGTCATAAATCTTACATAATCAATTTATCAAAGATTAAGAAAATCGAGCCGTATGGAAGATGGACTTATCTGGTAAAATTAAAAGGAACGGATGCAACGGCACTGATGACTGCGCAAAATTACGAAGAAATAAAAAAGATATTTAATTAAATAAAAAAGCTGCTTGTCCGTAATTGGAACAAGCAGCTTTTCACATATTCAAATATATTTCATCCGAAGATATTACAGTTTTTCACCTGTCAACAGTTCGTATGCCTGCAGATATTTGTTGATTGTTTTTTCAACGATATCTTCTGGAAGAGTCCAGTTGTTATCTGGAGTAGCTTTCAGCCAGTCACGAGCAAACTGTTTGTCGAAAGATGGCTGTCCATGTCCTGGTTCGTATGTGTCTGCTGGCCAGAAGCGGGAGCTGTCTGGTGTGAGCATTTCATCACCGATGTACATGTTGCCTTCTTCATCCAGACCGAATTCGAATTTTGTATCTGCGATGATGATACCACGGCTCAAAGCGTAGTCAGCACATTTTTTGTAAAGAGCGATTGTATAGTCACGCAGTTTTGCAGCGTATTCTTCACCTTTTCCTGGATAATATTTTTCCAGATGTGCAATACTCTGTTCGTAGGAAATATTTTCATCATGATCGCCGATTTCAGCTTTTGTGGATGGTGTGTAAATTGGTTCAGGCAGTTTGTCAGATTCTTTCAGACCTTCAGGTAATTTGATTCCGCAAACAGTACCATCTTTTTTATAGCTAGCCCAACCGCTTCCTGTGATGTATCCACGAACGATACATTCTACTGGGAGCATTTCCAGTTTTTTACACATCATACTGTTGCCATCGAACTGTGGCTGCTGGAAATATTCAGGCATATCTTTTACATCAACAGAAATCATATGGTTTGGAAGGATGTCTTCTGTCATTTCAAACCAGAATTTGGACATCTGAGTAAGTACAGTTCCTTTTTTGGTAACGATGTTGTTCAGGATAACATCGAAACAGCTAATGCGGTCAGTAGCAACCATAATCAGGCTATCACCGTTGTCATAGATTTCACGTACTTTACCTTCTTTTACAGGTTTCATTACTTCACTCATTTTAATACCTCACTGTAAAAATTTTCATATAATTAAATACTACTCTATTAGTTAAGCAGATTTCACGACAAAAATCAACCATAAATTAAGATTTTGACGGATTTGAGACCATATTATTTGCCCAGATACCGGAATGGAGTAGGAAACCACCGATAATAACTTTGATGATTTCAGAAAATGACACGCTTGCATAAATCAAAACAATATGTAAGTCTGTAAATCTGCTTAGACAGTATGCAATCGGGAGTGCAATCACCCAGGTAAACACACAGTCAAATAAAAATGTAATAAATGTTTTGCCACCGGAACGAAGGGTGAAATACATAATGTGGCACATGGACTGAATCGGCAGTGCAGCACCAGCTACAAAAAGCAGCTTAGTTGTAAGATAACGTACTTCCTGCTCCGTATTGTAAATCATTGGGATAAATGGGGCAGTAGCAGCAATCAAAAGACCGATGCAAATATGTAATACCAAATTAAAGAAAATTAATTTATTATCGGTATCTTTTGCTTTTTCAATTTCGCCTGCACCTAATTGCTGTCCGATGATAATGGAAACAGCAGAACCCATAGCAAACATAATAATACAAAACAGATTCCATACCGTTGAAGTAATATTGACAGCAGCAACGACCTGCAGCCCTCGGGTTGAGTAGCTTTGGGTAATCATTGTGGTTCCGATACTCCAAAGAATTTCATTCAAAATCAATGGTGTTCCTGTGACAAGGATGTTTTTTACAACTTGCAGCGGAATATATATACTGCGAAATGCTTTCTGAATAAATGGAAATTTGGAGTTATTTCTCTGGGTATTGATGATCAAATAGATTGCTTCTATATAACGTGAGATTACAGTCGCAATCGCAGCACCGGATACACCGAGAACAGGTGCGCCAAATTTACCAAAAATCAAAATATAGTTCAAAACAAGGTTTGTACCAATGGCGAGGGTACTTGCAACCATTGGGGAAACGGTTTCTCCATTTTCTCTCAAGGAGCTTGCGTATGCCTGAGAGATAGCAAATGGAGGAAGACCAACTAACATGATCATCAAATATTTCTGTGCTTCTGTTAATGTCAGTGTCAGGTTGGAACCCGCATCGCTGTCAGATAGGAACAGGGAAATCAGAGGATTGCGAAAACACAACAAGACAAATGTTGCGATACCTACAATAATGGCACTGAAAATAAGTTTGAATCGAAAAGCATAGCGAACACCATCATGATCGCCCTTTCCGAAATATTGTGCTCCATAAATAGAAGCGCCGGATAAACCGCCAAAGACGGTAATATTAAAAACAAATAATAATTGGTTAACAATTGCGACCCCAGACATGGATTCTGTACCAAGCCGTCCCACCATAACATTATCCAAAAGACTTACGAAGTTTGTAATGCCCTGCTGAATGATAATTGGGATGATCAGAATCAAAAGATTTTTGTAAAATTCACGGTCGCCGATGAATTTGCGTTTAAATTTTTGAAACATAAGATACCTTCCTTCTAGCTAAAATATTGTGTCTAATCATTATAGCGGATTGGAAGGGAGGACGCTAGTAGTTTGTTGGTTTTATTGAGAGTGGATAGAAGAATTTGTGTTTGTGGGGCTGTTGCGCAGGGGAACACCCCTCACAAACACAAATTTAAGTATTAATATGATAAAAAACATTGCATAGTAATGCCTATATTAATTATACTTGAAGTAACCAAAATGTAAAAAGGGAGGGTAATATTATGGATAAAAAATTAGTAGCATATTTTTCCTCCAGCGGTGTGACTGCAAACGTCGCTTCTGTACTTGCAGAAGCATACAGTGCAGATCTTTTTGAAATCAAACCAGAAATTCCATATAAACCAGGAGATTTGGATTGGACAAATAAGAAAAGTCGAAGTTCTGTAGAAATGGCAGATCTTTCATCACGACCAGCAATTGTTGGTAAGGTTGAAAATTTTGAGGAGTATGATACGGTTTATGTGGGATTTCCAATCTGGTGGTATATTGCACCAACAATCATCAATACATTTTTAGAAGAATATGATTGGACAGGAAAGACGATTGTCCTGTTTGCAACTTCTGGTGGAAGTGGATTTGGCAGAACGGCAGAAAGACTTGCTGGAAGCTGTAAAGGTGCAATTTTGAAAGAAGGAAAAGTTTTGAATGGTTGTATCAGCAAAGAAGATTTGCTTGATATGGCTTTCTAATAATTATAAACTACGAAATTCGTAAAGGGTTATTCTTTAGATTAAGGAATAATCCTTTTTTCTGAAAAAGAATAAAAAGTATGTAACCTTTTAGAGTATTGAAACATCTAATTTATGTAAAACAAGTATAACGGCCGGTACTTAAGGAGAACACATATGACAAAAAAGGAATTAGGCGAATTGATCATAAACTCGGAGGATTCGTTTTATCGCGTAGCAAGGTCGCTTTTATACAATGATGCCGATTGTGCAGATGCTATCAGCGAAATGATTGTAAAAGCATTTGATAAACTATATACATTGAAAAATGACAGCTATGCGAAAACCTGGCTCACTCGAATTCTGATCACAGAATGTTTCGCTATTATGAGGAAGGAAAAGAAAATTGTATCGATAGAAACGATTCCAGAAGGAAGTCATAATCCGGCACCGGAAGAATTTCAGGATTTGTACGATGCAATGGAACGACTTCCTGAAAAAATGAGGCTTTCGGTTACTTTATATTATATGGAAGGGTATAGTATGAAGGAAATCGCAAAAATGCTGAATGAAACAGAGCTTGCGGTGAAAACCAGAATGTCCAGAGCAAGAAAAAAGCTGAAACAGGATTTGGAAGGAGAAGTTTTATGAAATTAGATGATTTGAGAACAAATAAGCCTTCTATGCCAGAAAGAATGAAAGTGATGGTAGAATCAAAGGTGAATGAGCAGCTTTTATTAGATGGCGCAGAAGATAAAGAAAGGCTGGAACAAATTATGGTAAAAAGAGTACATACGTTTAAGAAAACAAAGGCTGCTGCTATTTTGGTAGCAACAGGACTTGCTACAGCAACAACAGTAGTGGCTGGTGTGCAGATAGCAAAAATGAAAGCAAATAAAGTGGGTGAATATGCACAGGAAGTAACAATTGAAACAGAAGGGACTGAAGAAGGGGTTACTTTAAATATTCCTAATGTGGAGCTGCTGTTGTCTTATTTGCCAGATGGTGCATTTAAAAACCTTGAGGAGCAGCGCATTCAATACGAAGATGGAAATACCGGAGCAGGAACTATTATTCATTATACTTTATATCGCATGGATCAAGGAGATAACGCATTTCATTCATTGGATTTGCAAGTATTAGCAGAGGAAGAAATTCAGTTGAAGAATACAAGTGGTGTATATTTGGAACTTAATAAAAATTTTGATAAAAAAGTATATTTGACATTTCCTGATACGCACTATGTTGTAGAATTATTGGCAAGCTCGGAACTTTCAAAAGAAGAACTCTTAAAAGTAGCAGAGGGAATTCAGGTGGTTTCGACGGAAGATTCTTCCAGGATGGAAAGCTATATAAACTGGAGTGACGCAGCATCTTATATGGAAAAAAATATGTTGGATGAAGGAGAAGGTGTTATAACATCGATAGAAGAAGAACTTGCAGAAAATGCCAGAAACATTGTAAGTAATCCATATACGATTGGCGAAAGTATTCCATTTTCAAATGACAACAAAAACTATACGATGACGGTTAAGGATGTGCAGGTTTATGATGATTTGCATATAATTCCTGAGGATGAACGAACAGAAAGATTGTTGGGACATGTAGACGCAGATGGTAAATTGCTTCCGGATACGGTTTCTTATATCAAACGTGGAGATTATGTGGATACACTGGATACAACTATAGATACAGAAGAAGTTGCAAGAAAACTGGTATATGTAACTATAGATGTAAAAAATTGTAGTGAAACAGACATGGAAGACATCCTCATCTTCGGTGGAATGGAAATGGTGAAGGGTGATACAAATGACGCACAATATTGGTCTGAAATCTTAGAAGATTCATATGAATGTGATTATGTAAGAAGAGATATTTATGCGGAAGGTTCAGAAATGTGTTGGTATAGTTTCAAACATCAGGCAGGAAATGGAGATAATTATATTGAAGTTCTTTCGGCAGGTGAAACACAGCAAGTTCAGATTGCTTATGAGATAGATGAAGACCAGCTTCCATATATGTATATGATCTTGAATAATACTGTTATTGATATTAGGCAGCAGTAAATAAATCGATACTAAACCAGAATCAGCCAGTGGTGTTTTTTACATCACTGGCTGATTCCATTTACGTTAAACCCAATATTTTCCCATATATTCTTTTGCTTTTGCTTCATCGAGAGAAAAATCAGTAATAATTCTTTGAAGCGTTAAATCAGCGGTAACCCCAAACTCTTGGCAAATTTTAATAATACTTTCAATCCCACGTTCTAAACCACGTTCTTCCCCTTGTAAAATCAAATCCTCAATTGCTTTGCACATATTAATTCCTCCTGTTTCGGTCTGATATGTTTCTTTTGTCTTGATTAGATAATTGGAATTGGAATAATTATTAATAAGTTGAAATGTTTCTTCTGACAAGTCTTGAAACTCTGCTGTATGCGTCTTCACATAAGAGTCTAATGAAGCCGAATCCTTATCTCGCTGCAAAAATCCACAGACCAATTGAAAGTCTGTTTGAAAATTTTCATAATCCAGATATCTTCGAACTTCTAAAATGTTTAAAGGATAGTCAGCAATAATATCCAACATTTCCTGAGGAAGTCCTTCCAAATCTAACATATCCTTCAAACAGCGTGGTCCATTCCAAGGCTCATTGCCAAAATAAACTACGATAGTTGATAAGGGCGTTAATTTATCCTCCTTAGCAAATCCAGATAAAAATTCCATTCCTTTTAAATCTTTATTTTTCTTGTGTTTTTTTTGCTATTTTGCGCCATTGGTTGTGATAATTTGCGCTATCGCCGCTCATGACTCTGACAGGCATGGCGTAATGGATATCACTTTGATTTTCCAGTGTGATAATAGCGGTTTTCATTTGTATATATTTTCCGTGATGTGCAATATCCTTTATGGAATCGGAAGATTCGCAAAGTATATTTGCTTCTACAACAACGTCTCGGTAAATAGAGATCGTTTCTTTGCTTTTATCTTTTGTATTTGGCAGAGCATTGTTTTGATTACGAATTTGAATATGTTCAGGAAGAACGTATTGTTTTCCCTGAAAACCAAATCCGTTTAATAAATCAGCGCAGTGCTCAGGATCTTCAAAGTATGTATTTGCTCGCACATCTTTGTCGGGCATATATCCACTCCTTTCTTTGGGATGACACATAGTGGAATACGACCGAAAGATGTGACACCCCATTTTTGATACTATCTTTTGTAATGGGGAAATAATGGATATTCGATAAAAATCGAATAAGGATTTGAAGTACTATCATTGTAATCGAAAATGAGAAGAAATACAAGGTAAACAGATTGACAAAATGTAAGAAAAAGAGACATTCAGTATGATGATTTGAGATTGTATTAATGATATACTTAATGATATACAAGGGTACATTTTGGGTTAAAAAGGAGGTCAGTGAATTATGAAAAAAACAAATACAATGATCAGAATGATTTCAGT
>JAXJUX010000079.1:0-2237 GCA_036308845.1 Ruminococcus sp. | reverse complement strand
GAGTTTTGTCAACAAATCATATGCTATCGTATTGGAATCTTCTACAGAAAAAATACATACCCGCCTTGCTTTTTGAATTGCATGTACCGCTTTCTTTAAGCTTTTTGCTGAACTCGCCTGTAAGGAATCCTCTAGTAACTGTATTGTGTTTCGAATCACCTTCGCAGGAACCTCTTCAATCTGGTCATTTTTATCAATTGGCATCCCAAGAATCTGATAACTTTCTTCCTCGCCTTTTGTCTTTAGACGTTCTTCAATAAATGCCACTTTTGCCGCCTTAAAACTTTGATAGCCAACCGTTTTTAACAAACGCATGATGGTCGGCTGGCTGACTTCCGCCTGCTTTGCAAGTTCCTCTAACGTAATTTTCTCCATTTGCTCTGCATGTTCCATCATGTATTTTGCAGCTTTTTGTTCAGACTTTCTTAATGCCGGAAATGCATTTTGTATCTCCTTCGAAATCATATCTTCTCCTCTTAATCCTCATCAGCAGTTTATTATGTAGTAATTCTACATCTTTTCATTCTAAAAATGCTGAATTCCCATGTAAAATTTTCTTTACATGGGAATTTAGGATAAAAAAATATTTTATTTTAAGGTAATTGCATTCGTCCATGCCGTCTTTCCCTGCATATCATGCACCTCAACTCGCACATAGGTCTCTCTGCCTGTCAATGGAAACTCAACCTGTGTAAGTGCAATCCCGTTTTCTGCCATAACAGTTTTGCTTGTACCTATGCCACCGCCACAGATAAAATTGATACGCTCTGCACCATCACACTGAACATACACTTTATTATTATGAATTCCCCATTGCGTAATCGACGCGCCATTAGAAAAATAGTAGTTACCGGAAAGCAGATTACTTACTATATTCTCATGATCCAGTTTTTCTGATTTTACCATAACGTAACCGCCAAAGCTGTCCGGGAAAACACCTCCATTATGATTATCATCTGAAGCAAATCCCATAATGTCATTGCCACGGCGAAGCATCGCATCCCAGAATACTGTGTCCTGCCCTTCCGCGCATTCATTTACTGTATCATAATTGTAGCACTCAATTGCCCAGATTCCCTTAAGATCCCGCACTTCTTCCATATCTACGCGAGACCAGATCGGATGATTATATGTTGTAAAACAACCTCTCTCTTTTAAACTGTCTGAAAGTTTTTGTGCCACCTCTCTGCCATCCCATTGATTAAAATAAACGCGAAACGGTACATACTCATTTTCCCGAAACACCTTATCACCTGCCGCTTTTTGCATCGCTTCTGTTCCGAGAATTCCATGGATATGATGTGTCTTAATCCTGCTTGGAATAAAACCCTGCTGCAGTAATTTTTTCGCATTCTCCATCGTCATATCTACATATCCATGCTCTAAAGAAATTCCCTCCGGCATCTGTTCGATTCCTGTCGTATCAAACATATAAGCACTGGCTTCCAGCCCCGGCAGTATGATAAAATCTTCACAATCAAATTGTTTTCTGGTATCTGTATAATAATCATGCTCTGAAAAGCAGACAAATGAATATCCATGCTGACGATATGCCAGCACGGCTTCCTCCGGTGTGAGTCTGCCGTCTGAATTTGTCGTATGAGAATGCAAATTTCCTTTATACCAGTTTCCTTTTTCCGAAAACATTTTCTCTCTCTGTTCCATCCTGCTTTTCCTCCTCTTATTTTGATTATATTTCTGTTGAGCCCCCGAACCTTAAATTAATTCCAGACAATTGCGCTTTTCCAACGAAACCCATACATCCTGTCCATTTTCAAATAAAGAAAAACTGCGAAATAATGTATCTACGCGCACATTAATTCCATTCAAATCTACATGATAACGTAATACACTTCCCACGGAACGGCTTTCTATTATTTTTCCTTGTACTTCATATGAATTTTCATGATTCTGTTTTTCCAACGATATCTGTATTGTTTCCGGACGAATAGCTATTGCTGATTTCTTTGCCTTTTCATCCCTAAATGCCCGATAGAACTCATCTGCATCCAGCACATTATAATGTCCGATAAATCCAGCAGCAAACTGTGTCTTTGGATTCGTATAGATTTCTACCGGAGTTCCTACCTGCTCAATCTTTCCTTCATTTAAAAGACATACACGATCCGACATCAGCATTGCCTCATCCTGATCATGTGTGACAAAGATTGTCGTAATGTTTAATTCTTTTTGGATTCTGCGAATTTCAATCTGAAGATTCTTTCGCAATTTTGCAT
>JAXJUX010000078.1:0-6735 GCA_036308845.1 Ruminococcus sp. | reverse complement strand
GAAACAAACTATTGGAGTTATCGTCGTATTCCTTTTATGATGTTTTGTCGGGCAAAAACATATGGCATATCTTTTTGCGAATTATTATGATGCTCTATGTTAGAAGAGTTGGTTCTGATCAATTTTATCGAACCATGTTTAAACTGCATAGATCTGACAAGGAATATGACTATGCAATCTCATTTTTCAATGATGTTCCGAAAACATATTTCAACCGTGGCACCAATTTGTTTGTTTCAGACTATACAAATGCAAAGGTTAAAATTGCGTGGATTCATACAGATCCGTTGGAAACGCATTTTGATCCGCAGGAATGTAAAAGAGTTTACCGCGATTTTGATCAGATATTCTGTGTATCCAATGCGATAAAACAGAAATTTGATCAGATGCTGCCTGAGTATGCATTTAAAACAAAGGTTTTTTATAATCGATTCAGCAAACATCGAATTATGTCAAAAGCAACGGAGTATATTCCATTCGCCGAGGAAGGCATATATCGTGTGGTTACAGTTGGGCGGGTTGACAACGCTTCCAAGCGAATGGATGGAATCATCCGTGTGTGTGCCCGCCTGAAAAGTGAGGGAATAACGCAGTTCCGCTGGCACATTGTTGGTAACGGCCCGGATATGCCCGGCAATCAGCAATTGGCCCGGGAGTTAGACGTTGCGGACCTTGTCTGCTTTGAAGGAGAAAAGACAAATCCGTTCCCGTATATCAAGCACGCGGATCTGTTTGCGCTGTACTCGGCTTACGAAGGATTTCCTATGGTCATCGGTGAAGCCCAGGCGCTGGATACCTTTATTTTAACCACCAATTATGCCGCAGCCAGGGAACAGATTTCCCCAGAGCAGGGCATTATAGCAGAAAGTGATGAAGAATTCTATCAGGAACTGAAGAGGTTGATCTTATGCCGAAACTGAGTGTCATTGTCCCGGTATACAACACAGAAAAATATCTCCGGGAATGCATTGACAGCATTCTGGCACAGACCTTTACGGATTTTGAGTTGATCCTGGTGGACGATGGCTCCACAGATAATAGTGGTACTATCTGTGACGAATACGCAGAAAAAGACCCGAGGATTCAGGTGATTCACCAGCAAAACGGTGGGGCAACTGCTGCCAGACGAAGTGGTGTCAGATGTGCCTGCGGTGAATATATTACCTTTGTAGACAGCGATGACTGGATCAGCGAGGATATGTATCGTATCATGGTCGAACACATATCTGCAGATATTGTGATTTGCAAGCTGATGCGGGCAACAAGTATGGGCATGGCCGAAATGTGTAGTTCTCTAAATCCAGGAGTTTATGATAAACGGATGTTGAACGAAAGCTTCTATACTACCATGTTATTTGACTATAACGAATGCCGACCAGCAGTACACCCCAGCTTATGCAATAAAATGATTCGCAGCGAAATTATACGGGATGTAATTAACACAGTAGACGATAGTATAACCTATGGAGAGGATGCGTTGTGCAGCTATATCTGCATGTTGCATGCAGATTGTATCCATGTGATTGATCAGGGGCTGTATTTTTATCGCGAAAACTTTGAATCTGTAAGCAATGTATATAATAAGCGGATGTTTTCTGCGCTTATTTCGCTGGGTATGGAATTGAAACGGCAATTTTCGGAATTTGGTTGTGATTTACAGAGTCAAGTATGTGGATATTTGTCCAGACACGCTTTGGAATGTATTCGAAACGAGCTGCTGTATAATTCTAATGCTTCGTATAAAGAGAAACAAAAAAGAATAAAGAAGTTTATAAATTCGCCTCTTCTTGCAGAATCGCTGCACTATGTAATTCCGCGAATCAAGGATCGGAAAACAAAATTCAAGTTGACCCTTATGAAGTATAGAATGATTGGCTTGCTGTATTTTCTATACATGGGTAGAAATATGATGCCGAAGAGGATTATGTATGAAAATTGATTTTGTAATTTCCTGGGTAGATGGTGCAGACCCCGCTTGGCGAAAAGAAAAATACAAATATATGGGTATGAATGAACCGGATGCAGGTGCAGACCGCTACCGGGATATGGGAATTTTGAAGTACTGGTTCCGGGCTGTGGAAGCCTATGCGCCCTGGGTAAATCAGATTCATTTCATTACATGGGGACATTTGCCTGAGTGGCTCAACACGGAATGTCCCAAATTACATATTGTCAATCATAGGGACTATATTCCTGAGGAATATTTGCCTACCTTCAGCTCGCACCCTATTGAATTGAATCTTCACAGAATTCCGAATTTAAGTGAACATTTTGTATATTTCTGTGATGATATGCTTTTAAATAACGCAGTGACTCCTGATTTCTTTTTCCGAAAAGGAAAGCCGTGTGACTTCTTACAGTGCAGGCATATACATTTTGCATCTGCAAATGATATTTACGCCCACATTACAACAAACGATGTTATGGAAATCAATCGGCACTACTCCTACATAAAAACCTTTTTACTGCATCCCTGGAAAATTATGAGCAGGAATTATGGCGTGAGTATTTGTCTTAAAAATATACTGAAATTAGGTAATGTTCATCGTTTTGTTGGATTCCAAAACCATCATTTGCCAACATCGTATATTAAGCAGACATTTTTGGACGTATGGAGTGCCATGCCGGAACTGATGGACAAAGTCTCCGGAAACCGATTCCGTACTCCGTTTGATGTAAGCCAAAGTGTATTTCGTTATTGGCAGCTTGTGTCCGGCCGATTTTATCCTGTTTCTCCGACATCAAGAGGAGAACGTTTGTGTATTTCTGATCGATTTGACCAGGTGGAAGCTGTGCTGAAGGATCCCGCAGTAAAAATGGTGTGTCTCAATGATACTCCTGATGATGTTGACTTTGAGCAGACCATGGCGCAAATTGTGGCAATATACGAAGAAAAACTACCAAATAAGAGTTTATTTGAAAAATAAAAATTGAGGTTACTATGCAGCGGATCAGCCAGACAAAACTGAATATTGCAAGCTCCGTTCTGCTGCAGGTAGTATCCGGTGTCTGCGGACTGATTCTGCCGCGGTTTGTACTTCGGAGTTTCGGATCGGAGGTCAACGGCCTGGTTGCCTCGGTCTCTCAGCTGTTAAGCTATGCAGTTCTTTTGGAAGGCGGCATCGGTGGCGTGATGAAGGCTGCCCTCTACAAGCCTCTTGCCAATGAAGATGATGCTGGTATTTCCGGTATCTTCTACCAAATCAGCCGGACATTCCGAAGAATTGCTTTGATTTTTATTGGGTTTGCGGTAATTCTCAGTATCTGCATGAAGTTTTTGGTAGATACACAGTATGACTGGTTTTATGTGTTTACTATGGTGCTGATTCTCAGCTCCCACACATTATGCAGCTATTACGGAAGCATGCCCCATCGGATCCTGATGACTGCAGACCAAAAGCTGTATATCATTCAGTTTACCCAAATCGTTGCCACGGTGCTGAATTTGTTGCTGTGCCTGTTGGTTATGCATTTGGGCGGCAGTATCCACACAATGAAACTGGTATCCGGCGTGGTTTTTCTGCTAAATCCGCTGATGCAGCGTTGGTATGTAAAACGGCATTACCATCTTGCCGGCATCGCTGCTTCTGCTGCTGTCGAGGTGAAGCAGAAGCGTGACGGACTGGTCCACCACCTGTCTTACTTCATTCATCGCAATACGGATGTGGTAATTTTGTCTTTGCTTGGCAGCTTGCAGATCGTTTCTGTATATACAGTGTATCACACGGTAATCAATGTGCTGGAGCAGCTGCTGTTATCCATTTCTTCTGGATTAAGTGGTCTGGTGGGTCGCTTAATCGCCCGAAAAGAAATCACGGAACTGAACCGAATTGTAGACCGCTACGAGACCTGCAACAATGCATTGGCTACCGGTGTTGCCACGGTCTGTGCCATCCTGATTCTGCCCTTTGTTTCCATCTACACCGGTGGTGTCACGGATGTACAGTATCACCAGCCGATGTTTGCAATGCTCATAATTGCGGCAAGCTATGCTTACAGCATCCGGCATCCCTTTGGCAATGTAGTAAATGCTGCTGGACACTATAAGGAAACCAAGGCAGGTGCTGTCGGCGAAATGGTGTTGAACCTGGGCCTGTCTCTGGCACTGATGAAACCCTTGGGTCTTGCGGGTGTGGCGCTGGGAACATTAGTAGCTATGTCTTTCCGGACGATCTATACGGTATGGTATTTGTCCAAACACATTTTGTACCGCCCTGTAAGGAAATTTTTTTTGAAGCTGGGATGCAATCTTCTTGTCAGTGGTATCCTGATAATCCGGATACCTGTTTGGGTTAATATTGCAGCTGCTGACATTGTGGAGCTCTTCATTTGCGCAATTAAAGTATCCGTGATCGTATTTCCTGTGTTTGCCGGACTTAACATCTTGATTTCGCTAAAGCACTTCAGAACTATGCTGTGCGAAAAAAACGGGTGATCATTTTAGCGAATTTGGTCCGACAATTACTTGTGAAGAAATATGAAAACGATATATTTAGAATATAAACGGATTGGAGGCATTGGCTTATGACAGCCTGGTCGTATATAAAAATTGGTTTTTCTGCAATATTTGCTGTATACGCTGTTTATGAAAAGTTTATGCTGCCGGAATTGCAGATACCGTTTCTGGTGTCCGTTATTTTTTCTGCAATATTCTACTTCTTCACAAAATATTTGCTGCTCGCCAAAGGAAGTACACGATCTCATAAAATCTCCTATTCTATGTTTGCTTTTTTTCTGTTAATTGGAGACAGCTTCAAAAAATACAGCTCTTTTGCTGGCATTTGGGGGAACCATTTTCGCGGTACCGATCTTGCGGTTCAATTGTTTGAAGACTATGGAAGCATGCTGGGATTTTTAAATGGGCCTGCCGGAAATCTGCTCACGATTCTCAGTGCTGTATGTAAACTGATCGGATATTACTATATTATTTTGTATACAGTTGAATGCGGCAAGTATTTCTTATTAAAGAAAATTTTCCATCCCGACTCCGCTGCTTCCAGAATAGCAAATCATTTTTTGAATCAAAAAGCCTTTTTGCGAATGTTTATCGTTTTATTGGCTGCTTGGCTTCCTTATTTGATCTGTAAATTTCCGGGTTCGGTATGTAATGATGCGCGTGGACAAGTAGTAGAGTTTATGAAGTCCAGTTTTTCTGCAGTTCACCCACTTTATGTAACATTGTTATTCGGTAGTTTTGCGGCGCTAGGTGATTTGCTTGGTAATCAAGATATTGGCTTGTTTATTTATCTTGTACTTCAATGTTGTTTAATGGCATGTGTATTTGCCTATTGCATTGTGGCGACGCATTCTTTGCATAAAAATACGACAGTCAGTTTGCTTCTTCTTGCCTTGTTTGCGTTCTCACCTGCTTTTCCAAGTAATGCAACAACATTGATTAAGGATACCCTTTACTGCACTGCCTTTGTCTTGTATATAACAGAACTTATTTTCGTGATCCACGAAATTGAAAACGGTGCGGTTACGCTAAAACATACCATACGTACAGCTGTTGCGGCTTTGCTACTGTGTTTAACGCGCAATAATGGTATTGTCATGGTGCTTCCTACAATGGCAGTACTTTTCGTTCTCTATATTTTGAACAGAAGAACACTCGGCAAGCAAATGAAAGTGGTTCCCATCATCATTTTGCTTCCGCTGGTAGTGTATCTGATTATGGGCCTGGTTCAGGATTCTGTGACAACATCAAAAGGTGCAACCATAGGAGAGATACTGTCAATTCCTTTCCAGCAAACAGCTCGATATGTTCGCGAGAATGCGGACAGTATCAGCGAGGAGGAGGCAAAGGTTATTGATGCTGTTCTGGATTATGAAAATCTGGCACAGCTATACAATCCCATTGTGTCTGACCCGGTCAAGGGAACATATAAAGGAGATGCTGATGCACTTCCGATGTATTTCCGCGTATGGCTTGAACAAGGAAAGAAAGACCCTGTTACCTACATAGAGGCAATGGTAGAAACAAATTATTTTTTGCTATACCCGGATGAACCGAATATTCGTGCATATTGTGTCATGGATGACAGCTTAACACACTTTACACATCCAATACTGAAAGCCACAAGAATGCTACTGTTGGTTTTTGTGATGGGACTGTCTCTGGTACCGATTATTAGCTGCCTGATCAATCCCGTGTATTATATATGGGGCTTTGTTTATATTTTTGTAGACTCCATATTTAAGAAACATCATCGGTATATATTCCTTTTGCTTTTGCCGCTGCTTTTGCAGCTTATCAATGTGCTTCTTGGGCCGGCGGTATTTAATCAACCCAGATATTTTTATCCGGTGTATTGGGCCATGCCGTTTGTGCTGGTATTTACTTACAGAGAAAAATTGGCCACAAATGAGCAGAAAGTATAGATACTGACTACTATGTGCCTGTATATCTCTGGCATTTCTGCAGAATATCAGGTTACACAGATTTGACTGTTAAAGTGCTGATGTGAACATGGGAGGTTATTTTGAAGAAATACATTTTATTTGTTGCTTCGATTTTAATGATTATGGTAATGCTTGTCGCTTGCGGCAATTCATCCGGTGCGGAAATAGCTGCAACAGAAGCACCCGTTCCGGAACAGGAAACTGTACCGAATGAAATGGAGACTGAAGAGGATATCGTTTACGAAGGTGACGCATCTACCTACTATATCGATGTGGCCTATCCTGAGCAGATCGCTCGGTACCATACCGCGCTTTCTGAGAAGTGGGATGAGG
>JAXJUX010000077.1:0-3637 GCA_036308845.1 Ruminococcus sp. | reverse complement strand
GGATGTATCATACTTTATTCTCCTTTCATCTCATTTAATTCTTTTTGTATTTTAGCAACCATGTCCTGATTCGCTTCCATTTTCAAATGTTCTCGCTGAATCAGCTGGTGAACTTCCTCTACACATGCATCCAGATTATCATTGATGACCAGATAATCGTAACGATTCATGAATTTTGCTTCTTCAGCAGCGCGATTCATACGGTCGTTGATGACTTCCATCGTCTCTGTTCCCCTTCCAACAAGACGATTTCTCAATTCTTCTGCTGTTGGTGGTGTAATAAACAACAGCAATGCTTCTGGATTCTTTTCCTTTACGTTTAATGCGCCCTGTACTTCGATTTCCAAAATAACATCTTTTCCAGCCTGAAGCTGTTCCTGTACATATGCTTTTGGTGTTCCATAATAGTTGGAAACGTACTGAGCATATTCATACAAAGCATCCTGGGCAATCAGTTCCTCAAATTCTTCTTTTGTTTTGAAGAAATACTCTTTTCCGTTGGTTTCTCCTGGTCTTGGAGAACGTGTGGTGGCAGAAATAGAAAGTGCATAGCAATCATAATCTGCCATCATTTTCTTTACTACAGTACCTTTTCCTGCACCGGAAAAACCGGAAATAATAACCAAACAACCTTTTTTACTCATCCAGATCTCCCTTTTCTTCCATCGTATTTTTATCAGACTGCAATCTTCTTCCTATCGTATCCGGCTGCAAAGCAGATAGTACAATGTATCCATCTTCTGTAACCATAACAGCTTTTGTTCTTCTTCCCTGTGTAGCATCAATGATTTTTCCTGATTCTTTGGCAGACTGCACCATGCGCTTGACAGGCGCAGCATCAGGACTTACAATCGCTACGATTTTATCTGCATTTACAATATTCCCAAATCCAATATTTACAAACTTAGACAACGCAATCCCTCACATCTGAAACAAATTAACTGGTTATTCAATATTCTGAATCTGTTCGCGTACTTTTTCAATCTCTGTTTTCAAATCAATCGCCAGATTGGACGTTTCCAGATCATTTGCTTTTGACAAAATCGTATTGGCTTCACGATTCATCTCCTGTGCAATGAAATCCAGTTTTCTTCCTACGCCATTGCCATCATTCAATACAGATTTCATATGGTCAATATGACTTTTCAATCGAACAGTTTCCTCATCCGTGCAAATCTTATCTGCAAACAAAATCACTTCTGATGCGAGACGATTTTCATCAATCTGCACATCTCCCAGCAATTCTTTTACTTTTTCTTCAATCTTTGTGCGGTATTCCAGTAAAATCTGTGGAGAACGAACCTCTACCTGTTCTACTTTTTCAATCATACCGTCCAGTTTTGCAAACAAATCTTTGCGAAGTGCTTCCCCTTCCTGCTGTCTGGCTGTTGCAAACTGTTCGCTTGCTTTACGAAGTGCTTCCTCCAGTAATGTCCAAAGTTCTTTTTCATCAGCTACCGCTTCTTCCATGGAAAATACTTCCGGACAGCGTCCCAGTTTGGATACTGTCATATCATTGGCAAGTCCAAATTCCTTTGCCATCTCATCATAGTATCTCAAATACTGAGCAGCAATTTCTTTTTTGTACTGCAAAACCACATTCGTCTGCGTGAAATCTTCATATGTAATAAACACATCTACTTTCCCACGCTGCATGTACTCTTTCAAAAGAGTACGGATTCCATTTTCAAAGAAGCTGAATTTCTTCGGCATTCTGATGTTGAAATCCAGATAACGGTGATTTACGGATTTCATCTCAACCGTAAACTTGTGTTCGGAATCCTGCACCTCTGCACGTCCGAAACCTGTCATACTTTTAATCATAATCTATAATCTCACTTTATACTTATAATCATATCAATTTATTATAATCCATTGGAAAACCCTAGTCAAATCCTTTTTTTCTGATATAATAATTTTATGATTTCAAAATTTCAGCAATATATTATGCAAAGAAATTTATGTATCATATATATTACTTCATATAAAGGAGAATTGCAATATGGCATTTGACGGCATTACGATTGCAAATATCGTATCTGATCTAAATCAGACCATCGTTGGCGGCAAGATTCACAAAATAGCTCAGCCAGAAAACGATGAACTGATTTTTACTATAAAGAATCAAAAAAATACGTATCGTTTATTTATATCAGCGAGCGCTTCGCTTCCACTGATCTATCTGACAGAAACGAACAAACCAAGTCCATTGACCGCCCCTAATTTTTGTATGCTGCTTAGAAAACATATCGGAAGTGGGCGGATCATGGCAGTCACACAGCCCGGCATGGAGCGTATTATACGCATTACTATTGATCATTTGAACGAACTTGGAGACTTATGTACCAAATATCTGATCATAGAAATTATGGGAAAACACAGCAATATTATTTTCTGCAACGAAAATGACCAGATTATTGACAGTATCAAACACGTTTCAGCCCATATGAGTTCTGTCAGAGAGGTACTTCCTGGAAGACCTTATTTCATCCCTGCTACTCAGGAAAAACTGAATCCATTTGAGCTTACAGAACAGATGATTTATGACCATATTTTTACCAAACCATGTACCACGGCAAAAGCGATTTACACTTCTGTTACCGGTATCAGTCCACTAATGGCAGAAGAAATCTGTCACCGTGCCGGTATTGATGGTGGAATTCCTACGGATGGTTTAAATGATCTGGAAAAATTACATCTTTCTCATATCTTCCTGAGATTTGTTGATGATATCAAACAAGGGCTTTTTGAACCCAATATTATTTATAAAGGCAAAGAACCCATAGAATTTGCTGCCCTGCATCTGACCCAATTTGAGGATATGGAATCCGTTTCCTACGATAATATTTCTCAGGTTCTTGAAACTTATTATGCAGAAAAGAATATCGTTACCAAGATGCGACAAAAATCCATTGACCTTCGTAAAATTGTTCAAACCGCACTGGAGCGTAACATTAAAAAATATCAACTGCAGCAAAAACAGATGAAAGATACAGAAAAGAAAGAAAAATATCGTATCTGGGGTGAACTGATCAATACGTATGGATATGGACTGGAACCTGGAGCAAAATCCATGGAAGCCCTGAATTATTACACCAATGAAATGGTTACGATTCCTCTGGATCCAACCATGACACCGCAGGAAAATGCGAAAAAGTACTTTGACAAATACGGCAAATTAAAACGTACGGAAGAAGCTCTCGAAAGTCTTTTGCAAGAAACTGACAGCGAGATTACACATCTGGAATCTATTGCTACCTCATTGGATATTGCTCTTTCCGAAGACGATCTGGTTCAGATTAAAGAAGAAATGATGGATTATGGCTATATTAAGAGAAAATACACTGGTGGAAAAAAAGTAAAAATCACTTCCAAACCATTCCATTATATTTCCAGTGACGGCTATCATATGTATGTTGGTAAGAATAATTTCCAAAATGAAGAATTGTCCTTTAAATTTGCAACTGGCAATGACTGGTGGTTCCATGCCAAAGGACAACCTGGCTCTCACGTCATTGTAAAAACAAATGGAGACGAACTTCCAGACCGTACTTTTGAAGAAGCTGGACGTCTGGCCGCTTATTACTCCAAAGGAAAACAGGCGCCTAAAGTAGAAATCGACTATACACAGAAAAAG
>JAXJUX010000076.1:0-1847 GCA_036308845.1 Ruminococcus sp. | reverse complement strand
CTACAAAGTGTTCTTCATTCATATCATTGATAATATTCATTAAGCCTACAGAGTTAAAATTGAACACACTCTTGACACTGTTTCGCACTACCGAAGGAATCGGGTCTCCCGTAATCACTAGGAAATTCTGAATATGATTAATATGCGCTCCCAATAACTGTGAACGCATTGCAATTGCATTTTTATCGCGACAACAGATATGAGGCATCACGCACATACCTGTCTCTCTTGCCACCTTTTCGGCCATAAGAATGGAATCCGCCCTGGTTCGTCCCGAAGGGGAATCAGGAAAAGTCAACACATCTACACCACTCTTCAAAAGCAAATGTGCCGCATCCATCAATTTCTCATCGTCACTTCCGAGCGGTGGTGCCAATTCTACAGCAATCAGCTTCTTTCCGTCTTTTCCCGCAAAGAAGGAACTGTCTTTCTTACAATTTTTTTCCGAACACATGACATTCACAGTGGATACTTTTTCCGACTGTGCAAAGGAAATCTTTTCTTTCATTTTTCGTATGTATTCCGGCGTCGTTCCACAACAACCGCCAATCATGTCTGCACCATCTTTTGCAATATCATGCATCTTCGACACAAAATAATCGATGTTTTGATTGTCAAATACCATACGGTTACTAATATTCTGTGGATATCCCGCATTTGGAAGTGCCGTCAATATCTTTTTACCTGAAAAATGAATATTTCTGATAATCTGTTGCATATGTCCCGGACCTACGCCGCAGTTAAAGCCTATTGCATCAACCCATTCCATTTTTTCCGCAGATTGAATGAGCTTACGTGCACTCAACCCTGATTGACTATAGCCAAACTGGTTGACAGAAAATTGTACAATGACAAGCGCCTGATTTTTTATAAAATCAACTGCTTTGCGAATATCATCGATATCCGAAAAGGTCTCGAATACGAAAATGTCTGCTCCTTCCTCCAAAAAGGTACGGCAAATGTCCACGTATTGTTTCGCAATCATTTCTTTCTCCGCCTGATTGTCATATGGAATTTGTCCAATATCCGCAGCAACGTAAGTTCCTCCCACTTTTGCAACATGCTGTGCTATGCGAAATCCCTGACGAATATTTTCCTGCACCTTTTCCCATGGCATATCCAATGAGATCGTGTTCGTTGCGAACGTATTGGTACGAATAATCTGCGCTCCTGCATCCATATATTCTTCATGAATTTTTTTCACACGCTCCGGATACAGGGTATTTGCCAGTTCCGGCAATTCCTTTGTATCATACACTTGCGCATAGTAGGTACCGAATGCACCATCGAAAAGTAATTTCTGCTTTTTTAGTTGTTGTCGTATATTTTCCTGTCGCATCATAATTTATCGCTTCCTCGCAGAACATCCTCTAACGTTACTCCATCCAAGTATCCTGTAATCGCATTATTAAGTCCGGTCCACAACGGCAATGTTTTACATTGATTGGCTCGTTCACATCTTGGAGCATTTTCCTCCAAGCACATAACAGGAGCCAAAGTTCCTTCTGTAAGACGGAGAATATCCCCAATCTTATATTCCTTTGGCTCCTTGCTTAATTTGTATCCTCCGCCTTTACCGTGCATTGCCTCGACAAATCCAGCCTTTGAGAGCATAACCATAATACTTTCCAAATATTTTTTGGAAATATTTTGTCGCTCCGTAATCTCTTTTAGCGGAATAAATTCTTCTCGTGAATGCTCTGCTAACTCCAACATAACACGCAGTGCATATCTTCCTTTTGATGAAATAAGCATTGGTTGACCTCCATACCCTTTATTAACCTATCATACTACAGAATTGATATGTAAATCAACTGATAATTACTCCTCAAAAAGTGGTGTGGAAT
>JAXJUX010000075.1:0-2773 GCA_036308845.1 Ruminococcus sp. | reverse complement strand
TCAGATTGGTAAATCTTTCCGTAACGAAATCACACCAGGTAACTTCACATTCCGTACAAGAGAATTTGAACAGATGGAACTGGAATTTTTCTGCAAACCTGGTACAGACCTTGACTGGTTCGCATACTGGAAGCAGTTCTGCCTTGACTGGCTGCATGAACTGGGTCTGAAAGATGACGAAGTTCGTTACCGTGACCATTCTCCAGAAGAATTGTGCTTCTACAGCAAAGCTACTACAGACGTAGAATTCTTATTCCCATTCGGTTGGGGAGAACTTTGGGGAATTGCTGACCGTACAGATTACGACTTGACACAGCATCAGAACGTATCCGGACAGGATATGACATACTTCGATGATGAAGCAAAAGAAAAATACATTCCATACGTTATCGAACCATCTCTGGGTGCAGACCGTATGGTACTGGCATTCCTGTGCAGCGCTTACGATGAAGAAGTTCTGGACGCAGAAAAGAACGATGTTCGTACTGTAATGCATTTCCATCCAGCACTGGCACCAGTAAAAGTTGGTGTATTGCCACTGTCCAAAAAACTGAACGAAGGTGCAGAAAAAGTTTATGCTATGCTGGCTAAAAACTGGAACTGTGAATTCGATGACAGAGGAAACATCGGTAAGAGATATCGTCGTCAGGACGAAATCGGAACACCATTCTGTGTAACATACGATTTTGAATCCGAAAATGACGGAGCTGTTACTGTACGTGACCGTGACACAATGGAACAGGAAAGAGTTAAAATTGATGAATTGGAAGCATATTTGGCTAAAAAACTGTACTTCTAATTTGGAATTGAGAATCTGAAATAGTGAGAGAGAATGAGGTGACTTGTTCTCTCTTTTTTATTTATAAATAAAAGAACCCCGCCAAACGAGGTTCTTTCAAAAAATCAATAATCAATTTTAAACACAGGATCAGCTGGATATCCGCCGCCCAGTTTCTGCATCGCTCTCTGTACGCTGTCTCTGGAATTGCCCCATGGTTTGTCTTTGTTCAGGTAATCCTGTTTGTCACAGAACCAGGTCACTTCTTCTTCCAGACGTTTCATATTTTTTTCCATAAGGTCAAAAAGTACTTTGTAAAATTCCGGTTTCTGTTTGTCGTTTAATTTCTTTTCGCCGACTTCCACAAGGTCTTTGAAATGATGCAGGCAGAACCCTTTGCTGTTTTTGAATAATTCTACAAATTCCGGGCTGTTCTTATACATATAGAAGAAAGTGTCCAGATAGCGTTCGTAGTTAGAATGGAAATGATCACACACATAGCAGGACTGTTCTTTTTGCAAGATCCACTGTCCAAGTGCAGTCTGTGGTGCATTTGGGTCCAATTCTGTCTTTTTCATACGTCCCATAAAGGTGGATTTGCCGGAAGTATAATTTTTCATCTGTTCCGTCATTTCCTGATTCAGCTTTTTCAGGTGGGTACTGATCATCAGACCGCTGCCCAGACGGTTTCCATAATCATACATCATTTTATAATGATGGCGGCAAAAACCGATTTTATCAGTTTCCATACGGATATCGTCTTCCATATAAGAAGCACCGCTTCCTAAGATAAATTCCAGTGCGTGCTGTTCTGCTTCACGTTCCAGATAACAAAATGGACATTCATCATTGGCTTTGAAAGCATCATTCAGTGGAATGGTATAAATAGTTTCTTTCATATTCACGTCCTCATTTCTGTTTCCTTTGATAAAAAAAGCATACTCTGTTTTTGAAAAAAGGTCAATAAAAAAAGGATAAAAACGAATGGTATTCGGGAAAGGCAAGAATTTGAAAAAATGAGAATAAAAAAATTTTAGGGATCAGAAAAATTTGTACAATCGGATGAAAAAGTTACGAAATTATGGAAAATGTATGAAAAAAATGCACAGAAAATCCATGGATTTATTGACTCAATCGTGAAATATGTTAAAATGAAGTATGAGGTATTTACTATAAAATTAGGAGGATTTTGTAAATGGCTAAATGGGTTTATATGTTTACAGAAGGCGATGCAACCATGAGAAACCTGCTGGGAGGTAAAGGTGCTAACCTTGCTGAAATGACAAATCTTGGTCTTCCAGTACCACAGGGATTCACAATCACTACAGAAGCTTGTACACAGTATTATGAAGATGGTCGTGTAATCAATGATGAAATCATGGAACAGATTATGGAAGCTATCGTTAAAATGGAAGGTGTTACCGGTAAAAAATTCGGTGACAAAGAAAATCCACTGTTAGTTTCTGTTCGTTCCGGTGCGAGAGCATCCATGCCAGGTATGATGGATACTATCCTGAACCTTGGTTTGAATGAAGAAGTAGTTGAAGTATTATCTGCTAAATCCGGCAACCCTCGTTGGGCTTGGGACTGCTACAGAAGATTCATTCAGATGTATTCTGACGTAGTTATGGAAGTAGGTAAAAAATATTTTGAAGAACTGATCGACGAAATGAAAGCGAAAAAAGGTGTTACTCAGGACGTTGATCTGACAGCAGAAGATTTGAAAGAACTGGCTAACCAGTTCAAAGCTGAATACAAAGCTAAAATCGGTGCTGATTTCCCAACTGATCCAAAGGAACAGTTGATGGGCGCTGTTAAAGCTGTATTCCGTTCTTGGGACAACCCACGTGCTAACGTTTATCGTCGTGACAACGATATCCCATATTCCTGGGGTACTGCTGTAAACGTACAGATGATGGCATTTGGTAACATGGGTGACACATCTGGTACAGGTGTTGCATTTACTCGTGACCCTGCAACAGGTGAAAAACATCT
>JAXJUX010000074.1:0-9106 GCA_036308845.1 Ruminococcus sp. | reverse complement strand
CGGAGAAAAAGAAGTTCTGGAACTGGCAAAACAGTATCTGGTCATCAATGGAGTCAGTTATTGGACTTTAAGTTTATTGTTTATCTACCGTCTGACGTTGCAAGGACTTGGACAAAGTATTATTCCAACCGTCACAGGTATTATGGAATTGGTTATGCGTATTCTGGGGGCCTGGGTACTGGTTCAGCATTTTGGATTTGCAGGTGCTGCCGCATCTAATCCACTGGCATGGGTAGGTGGATGTCTGCCGGGACTTGTGGCTTATTATGTGACCATGCATAAGATGAAAAATAGAGGTAAATGAAAAAAGTCCCGTACATCGGGACTTTTTTCAACGGAGATGAAGGGATTTGAACCCTTGCGCCAGTTGCCTGACCTACCGCATTTCGAGTGCGGACCCTTCAACCACTTGGGTACATCTCCTTACATATCGTTCTTTATTATACTTCCTGCTTTTTCCTCCGTCAACAGTTGTTTTTGCTGCTTTTTCCACACACGAAGTTCCTTAAAAAAGTTTGTGAGCATTTGACTGCACTGTTCTTCCAGAATTCCTCTTGTCACATCTACCTGATGATTGAATTGTTCCATCTCTAAGAGATTTAAAATAGAACCAGCGCATCCGGCTTTTGGGTTCATACTTCCGATTACCACACGGCTCACTCTCGCCTGAACAATCGCCCCTGCACACATCTGACAAGGTTCTAATGTTATATACATCGTACAATCTTCCAGACGCCAATCTCCTAATTTTTTACTTGCCTTTTTGATTGCATTCATTTCCGCATGGGAAATGGTATTTTTATCGGTATTGCGACGATTATATCCTCTGGCTATGATTTTATCCCCATATACGATCACACAACCAATGGGTACTTCCATAAGCGCTGCCGCCTTTTTCGCCTGACGGATGGCTTCTTTCATATATTTTTCGTCTTTTTTATATTTAATCAAATCAATCGGTTCTGTTGACATGATAGTTCTCCTTTTTTATGTATATTCTCCCCTTCCCCCACATATATTTTCTTAGAATTTTAATGAAGGAAGTGCAGATTTTGTCAGATTATCAGCGTTTTATTTCTTATATTTACGAATATAAAAATCAAGAAAAAGCTCAAAACTGTGGTTTTTCAAAAGTCGAAGTCCGCAATGGGCAATGTCGATTGGAAATACATATGAAACCAGGTCCTTACCCCTATAATCCTGAGTTTCAAGTGTACACTTTTGTCTCTCTGCGCCATAAGTTGCAGGGAATTCCTTTGGGAAATATCCGCTACCAACAAGGTGCACTTAACGGTGTTTTCTCTTTTTCCAAATTTGTTCTGGCAGACAAAGACTATACGCTACAGGACCTGGGTGGAATTTTGATACAGGCAGATACCGGACAGATTTTTGCCAGCGCATGGAAAGATTATGACATTCGACCAGCAGATTTTTCGCTCGAAAAACCACAAATTGAATATTCTATGGACGTTCCAGATGAATGTCAGGAAACACCCATCCACGCTGCTTCCATTTCTTATGATATTCAGACAGAAAATCCTGTTCTGCTGGATACCTTACCAAAACCAGACACAATGGAGAAGCACTTAGAAACAAACCCATGCAATCCTTTTGAAGCATCCGCAACAGAAGAAAATACAGAAACAATCGCAGTAGAATCTTCAACAACCGATTACGCTATGAATCGAACAGAGTCCACACCTACCGAATCCTCTGCTGATAATCCATCACAAACAACCAATCGCCAACGAATCTTCCCGTTCGATTATTGGGAAGATTTTCAGCAGACTTATCCACAAGTGCATCCGTTTTTTGATGATGAAATCCACAATTGTCTCCAGTTTTCTACCGAACATCTGGATTACTTATCCACACTCGGATTTTCCATGAATCACAACCGCTTTTTTCAGCATGCCTGCGATAACTTCCACCATTTTTTAATTGGTTTTTCGTCTCAGGAAAATTTACCCGTACTGGCAATTCCGGGAATTTACAGTGAACTGGAGCATTATCTTGCTTCTGCCTTTGGTTTTCCATATTTCAAACCCGCCCATCACGAAGCAAATTTTCCGGGACAGTTTGTATATTGGTTTAAACCCCTCTAATTTCTACCTGAGCAATGGTTTGCCTTGCGATTTGCACAAATTTTTCTAATTCATCTTTAGAATAACTGCTAAATCCAGGGCAAATCACCAGTTCTGTTTCTTTATACGTCTGCAAAAAATAACGTTTGCTTCCTGCCAGCCACTCACTGATACGTTCAAAATCCTCTTTTTCATGCAGTTCTTTCATTACCGTTGTGCGAAATTCATAATCGACCACATTTGATTTTAAAAGTTCCACAGATTCGTTGATTTTATTCATGTCTACCTGCGTGATTCCAGCCGTCTGTGCATATTTTTCTGGACTGTTTTTAATATCCATAGCAATATAATCAAGCAATTGATGATCCAATAATTCTTTGATTACTTCCGGTCGGGCGCCATTGGTATCCAATTTGACCAAATAATTCATCTCTTTTATCTGCTCTATGAATTCCATAAGTCCCACACTTAATGTAGGCTCACCGCCGGTAATACAGACACCATCCAAAATCCCCTGTCTCTTTTTGAGAACCTTCCATACATCCTCCACCGGAATCAGCGGTTCCTTCTCCGGTGCCAATACCAGACTTCCATTGTGACAAAATGGACAGCGGAAATTACACGCCCCCAAAAATATCGTACAAGCCACTTTTCCCGGATAATCCAAAAGCGTCATTTTCTGAAATCCATGTATTTTAACCATTTTTTCTCCTATCAATTCGCAGTACCCATCAAATCGGTGTTTCCTGCAATGCTTTTATTTTCTTTATCAATTCTTTTTCACGACTTTTGGTCATCAACATATGGCAATGCTCCGCATACACAGGACTGCCAAATTCCCGGATCAATTCCATACAACCTGGGTGAGCGGTATAACATTCCATCACTGTCAAAAATGCAGTCTCTATTCCAAAGGCTTTCTTTACCCAACACAATACCCAATCTAATTGCAGTGCCGTTTTTTGAGAATCTTTTTCCATGACTTCACGCCATTTTCTCGTCTGTTCTTCCAATATCGGCTTTGCTTTTTGCCAGCTGTGAATCCTCTGCTCTTTCATTTTTCCAAAACATTCCTGCAACAGTCGATCCACTCGCACTTCCATGGCAAATTCATTTTCACTAATCAAATCCATCTGTTCTTTCACTTCTCTGGCGCGTTTTCGATTTTGAAAGAATTCTTCGATTGCCGCTGAAAACTCTGGATTTTTTCTGGTATCCATCTGCCCGATCAACAATTGTCCTACTTCAAAAAGACGTTTCATTTCTGTGCAATCCCGTCTCCAGGATGCCACCTTTCCTAACACCTGCGAAATCAACAGATTGGTTATGGTCAATTGTTCATCCAATGTACAATCTTCCAAACCATCCAAAATCATATCACCCTGCAGAATCTTTTCCATTCCGTGCTGATAGCGTTCCTGATACTTTCGATAAAAAGCATAATACGATGCAAAATCATGCGCAATTTCATCACATTGAATATATTGTTTGATGAGATTTTCCTTTATTTCCACGCCCATTTGCTCGTACTGCAGTAAGATTGCACTCAAATCTTCCCATCCACGAGCTGTCACAAATATTTTTTCCTCTGGGTTTTGTTCTATATAATAAAAATTCTGGGTTTTTCCGTCCAAATACGTCCGAATGGCTCCATGCAATTCTTTTTCCACCGCATATCCACGCCATGCCTCATACGCCACATCAATTTCTATTTTTTTCACTCGGTCCAGCGTAACGATATCGAATTCCCGAACGGATTTATTATATTCCGGCGGATTTCCTGCAGCCACAATCACCCATCCTTTAGGAACCTTATGATTTCCAAAAGTTTTTCCCTGCAAAAACTGCAGCATAGTCGGCGCCAAAGTTTCGGACACACAATTGACTTCATCGATAAACAAGATCCCTTCCTTGCATCCTGTCTGTTTCATGCATTCATACACAGATGCAATAATTTCACTCATGGTATATTCGGTCACGGTCACTTCCCGACCATCATACAGTTTCTTTTCGACCAACGGAAGTCCCACTGCACTCTGGCGTGTATGGTGTGTAATTGTATATGCCACCAGACCGACGCCACATTCCTGCGCTGCCTGTTCCACGATTGCCGTCTTTCCAATTCCCGGCGGTCCAATCAGCAAAACCGGTCTTTGACGCAATGCTGGTATCCGATAACATCCATTTTCATCTTTTGCGGTATAGGCCCGCACGGTATTTATTACTTCCTGTTTTGCTTCCTGAATATCCATAGTATTCTCCATTTAGTCTAGTTTCATATCCAGATTCAGCCGAATCGCCCAATCCGGAATTTTCTGTTTCTCCAATGCCTGATTCAAAAATACAAATGCTGTCTCGTAGGATGGCTTTTTCTTCGGAAAAATCCCATCTCCATCAGTAAAATACATAAGACCTTTTAATTTTCGTATTTCCTTTTTTTCCAGCATCTGATCCACCAATCGAAATACCGGCGTAAAATCCGTTCCTCCAAGCCCCTGGATCTGCACATGTTCCTGATATTTCTTCCAATCTTCCTCACAGGTAATTACCTGATGATCCTGAATCATCGAATCACATTGAATAATGTGAACTTTCATCTTACGAAAGAAATTTTCCCGGGCACTTAATATTCCGTACGTTTCTTCTAAAAAACGCTTCACGATAGCTCCCGAACAGGAACCAGAAGTGTCGATGGCGATTACAAATTCTTCCAAACGATTTACTTCCGTTGTCTCCAACGGTTCAATCAACAGTATATTTCCATACCGTTCCAACCCATAATGATACGGTATATAATCAATACTTTCCATATCCAACTGCATTTCTTCCCGGCAAACCGCAAATTGCCGCAGAAATTTCCGATAATCATATGTTTTCTTTTTCTGTATCTGATAAAAATCTGTTCCGGCACCACCGCGGGTTTCCTTTTGAAACTGCTCTCCGCCAGCCTGCATTGTTACCGCTTGTCTTGCCCTACCCCAGGTATTCGCCAAACGCTCACCTTCTTCTAGCGTTTTTGACTTCTCCTTTCGAGGCGCTTGATACCAATAATTATGTTCGTCTGCAAAAAACAATTTGTTTATGTTCTCTTTTTGCTGTTCATCTAATTGACTTATCCACTTTAGACAGGATTTTGTATCCCTCTGATAGCCTTGTTTTTCTATTTCCAGATAAATTTTTTCTCTGTTTTTTTGCTCCACCCGTTCCAAAAGAAACCACCCACTATGATCCAAAGTCCATTCTGTCACCACATCACAGGCTAAATTCCAGTCATTCTTGTGCATATTTTCTTCTGGAAGAAGCATATGCAAATACAGACAGTGAAACAAGGTATGTAAATAGCGTCTGGCTAACCTCTCAAATCCACTTTCAGCCAACGCCAATAGTTCTTTTTCGTTGTAGTACAAATGAGTCCCGTCCGTTCCCCAGCGAAATTGCTTTTTCTCATTTGATTCCCATTCCAAATATGGAAATGCCGAACCAAGGGATGGGATTTCATTTTGAAGTTTGCTTAGCAAGGTTTGTTTGATTTCTTCGCATATGTTATGGCATTGAACGGAAGGAATTTCACACTTGGTACCACTTTTATATATAATTTCCAAATTCTCCGAATCTTCTTTATGTTCCACTTCCCACTGATACTTCAACAGCCACAGCGTACTTTCCTTTTTCTGCATCTTCGCAGCTATATCAAGACAATGTTTCACATCCTCTTTTGTCAGCCATTTTTCATCCACGAAAAGTTGTAACCCATCCAGATTTTCTTCCCGAATCAAAACTTCCCAGGCGGCACGCCGGCGTTGCTGCAAATAAGATTTATATACAGACTTTTCATCACTTTCCCCACAAGAACCTTCCAGACGCAAATACTCCTCTAATGCAATTTTTAACTTTACATCTGCTCGCATACTTTTCTGGAATTGTTCATATTTTGGATTCATGATTTGTCCTCTTTATATTTATGTATTACACTTTCCAACAAAGGTAAATTACAGCATCTCTGTTTCACGCGTCTATCATTTCCATTTAATTTTTCATCATCCGCAAATAATATTTCTCGTAATTTGCTTGCTGTTTTTTCAATTTGTTCACGATCTTTTTTTATACATTTGTATTGATTCTGTAATAATCGTCTATATTTACAATCACTAAGATTATCAATATCAATTAAAACCAATGCTTCTTCCACTACAGGAATCATATTATTGAAGTTTATTGCTCCATAAATTCCCTGATTAATCTTTCTGAAATCCTTAGAATTTTTCATACTTTTATGTTTTTCTTTTGGCGATGTAAAAGGAGTATAGTATTTCATTCCATTTATTTCTAAAACGACTCCTACATACGGACGTTTTCCCTTTTTATTATCTGCCACTTTATCAACATATTTTCGTAAAAAAGCTATGTACTCATCCTTGATATTATAGAATCTCATATGTCCTTTCTGTCAAAAAAAGAGGCGAATACCTCGCCCCTTTTATTTCCCTCTTCATGGTGGAGACTCACCGCTTTTTTAGGTTCTCTCTTTATGGTGGAGACTCACCCGCTTTTTTAGGTTCCCACTTACATGGTAGGGACTCACCATAAGATAATCAGTTATTATCTATTATTAGTATATGCGAATTTAAACCAAAAATCAATAGCATTAAAAATTTGGCTTTTACTTAAAAAACTCTCTTATTTGTTCTTCCTTCGCCTGCACGGACCCCTGCACAAAGAATGGTTTTCCACCACCACGTCCTTGCAGTTTCTGATTCATTTCTTTCACAAACACTCTCAAGTCCCCATCTTTTTCACCAATGGCATATTTATAACCATTTTCATCATCTCCACAAAATACCGCGCACATGCCATGACAGTTTTCCATCAAATCAGCCGCCAGTTTACGTACCCCTTCCGGAGACATCTGATTTACAAATACGACCTGTTTTCCCTGTCCGCTTCTTTCCTGTACCATACGGGCAATCTGTTCATTTTCCATGCCAATCATACGGTATTTCATCTGTAAATATTCTTCGTGCAGTTTCTCTACTGCCGCCGCCGTTTCTTTCCATTTTGCGGAAAGTCTCTGAGAAATTCTTCTATTCTGCTCTTTTAACTGATTCAAATATGCCAAACTTCTGTTTCCACATAACATTTCAATACGGACACCACCCTTGGCTCTCTGTGAAGAAACCAGTACAATCTGCCCAACCTGACCGGAATATTTCACATGAACACCACAACAGGCGCACATATCCGCCCCCGGCCAAAGAACAATTCTTACATCTCCAGCCAATTCCTTTTTGCTTCTGTATGGGAGTTCTTTCAGTTCTTCCTCGGAAGGCCATAAGATTTCCAATGGATGATTTTCCACCACATACTGATTTGCTTTCCATTCGATTTCCTTTAATTCTGCTTCTGAAATTTCCCCGTCAAAATCAATGGTAATCGTTTCCGGACCCATATGAAATCCAATATTATTGTATCCATATTTTTCATGAATCAATCCGCTGACAATATGTTCACCAGAATGCTGCTGCATCAAATCAAATCTTCTTTCCCAATCGATAACAGCATGTACCTGCGTACCGACTTCCAAAGGCTCCTTCGTGTAATGCCACACATCACCGTCTTTTTCATGTACTTCAAAAACCTGTACGTCATTTAACTTTCCTGTATCATAAGGCTGTCCGCCGCCTTCCGGGTAAAAAACCGTTTCATCCAAGCGAATTTCATATCCTTTTTTTCCCTGTCGGCATTCTTCCACCTTCGCCTGGCAGCTTTTCAAAAAAGAATCCTTATAAAAAAGTTTGCCTTTTGTCATTTCTATTTTCTCCATATTTTCCACTTATTTATATTCATTGACTTATTATAACATAAAAAGATGATATTAGAATCCTTTATTCTAATACCATCTTCTCGTCTTAACTTATTTTAAATCTATAATTTTCACTTCCGAAACTTCTCTATTTGCACGTCTCAATAAGGAAAAGATGCCAAGTCCCGCAAACAACAACCCAATTGCTATATTTCCTAATACCGAAGAGATATATTCCGCATCCATTAACAAAAACATGATCAATAACGGAATGTCTCCATATGTAAATTCATAAAGTTCACCACTATGAATCAAACTGATAAGTGAAAATGTTTCTCCCAAAACAGTCCCAAATAAAACGCCGAAAACAACTGATATAATTAAAATAACAATTTTTCCTTTTCCATTCTTTCCATGAAGGAGTGCATATCCTTTTTCTGCCAACCATCCAATGACGAATCCTATGATAGAAGCAACATAACCAAACATTAAAACAACAGCCCATAAAACCGCTCCTAAAGCCGCTCCCAGAAAGGCACCTACAAGACCACTAAAGTAGGAACCTGTATCTTCCTGTTTTCTTATGTCTGCTTCTTGTTTTAAGGAAGCTTTTATCGTATTCGCACAAGTTTCATGCAGATAATACGCCCCACCATCAATCAGATTCCACTGTCCTGTTACAATTTCTTCACCACATTCTACGCAAGTATTAATCCTTGTAGCACCATATGTATCCAACAATGGAAAAAACCACTCAATGAATGCCATTATTTTTTTACATTTTTTCTGTCCTTCCAGAAGTAATTCCGTCAATAATAACTGGTTCTTTTGGATGCAAAAAAAGAGAACAGATTTCTCTGTCCTCTTAGTAGTTATTTAAGTAATTTTGCTTGATTTTAAAGTTTTCTAAAAGATTAGCCGAAGTAACGAGCCAGCAGACCTTCGAATGCTTTGCCATGTCTTGCTTCGTCACGAGCCATTTCATGCACGGTGTCATGGATAGCATCCAGATCCAGTGCTTTTGCACGTTTTGCCAGATCAAATTTTCCTGCTGTTGCTCCGTTTTCTGCTTCTACTCTCAGTTCCAGGTTTTTCTTTGTGCTTGCTGTTACTACTTCTCCTAACAGTTCTGCGAATTTTGCAGCATGTTCTGCTTCTTCCCATGCTGCTTTTTCCCAGTACAGTCCGATTTCTGGATAACCTTCTCTGTGTGCTACTCTTG
>JAXJUX010000073.1:0-1859 GCA_036308845.1 Ruminococcus sp. | reverse complement strand
TTGTAACAGTTCAGCCTTGTAATTTATCCAACGGGTATTACACCGGCTAAAATATAGCCGGTGTGCCCATAAATAACTTCTTTAGATTTTCGATAATCCCCATATTTCTTTTCTTAAGGGTTTCTATGACTGTCATGATAGAACAGTACATCTTATTGCCGCTTTCCTTACGAAAGCCACCGGCCATTTTCTGCCTGTTTTTGGCTTTGCGCAAGTCCCTCTCTGAAATGTTGTCATCAAAAGGAACTGAAAAATTATGCAGAAATAAAAGATGATTATGACTATACTTTTCCATCCGGTTAATCAGTGTCTGTTCATCCTTTTTGGCGTATTTATGCTTGGTTGTTTTATTCTCTTTCCTGCCTTTTGCTAAAAGTGAAAAATAATCTGTTTCATACTTTGTCAGCGTCTCAGCAGAAAATGAACATACGCCCTGTTCCAGTAATGATTTTCGCTTTTTGTTTATTTCACATAAGAGTGTAATCATGTCACCTGACCACTTATTTCCTGTCTCTTCCGTGTTTTTGCGAAGATAACGGATAATGTGAACATTGCATTCAGCATGTTCGGTTCCAAAATGATACAAAGCTGTCTCGTGATCATGAAGAAGCGTTCCGGTATAGCGTTTCAGAAAATCTATCTCTTTCAGTGCTTTAATGGATTTACTGTCCATGGCATGATAGACCACGCTGTTTATTATACTGAAATTTCGTATATAATTCTGCTTCCCATTAACAGTTACTGTTGTTGCATCCATTGCAACAATCTTCTGATTCAGCATTTCTGTTTCAAGATTTGAAATGCTTGTCTCTGAAGCCTGCGCCAGTTTCCTGCAAAATCCGTAGATACTGCCTTCTGACAAATCAAGTTCTCCGTTACCTGCTGCGTTTAAAAAAGATGCTATCCTGTCATTTGACATAACCCCTTCGCTATACAGGGATACAGCCAGTGCTTTTACGTTTGCGCCGTAGGTAACATCACTGCGGTATTCTGCAGGAATGCGTAAGACTCCATCTTCATCTGCATAGATACGAATTTCTGTAATTACCGGTTCTGTCACTAGGTCCACCACATATTTTGTAACATATTTCTGACCGGATGCATTACCAATCGTTTTCACTTTATGTCTGCATTTACCAGAAGCTATTTTTTCTTCTATTTCAGCTTTTGTGAGCGTGGTTCCTTTATGCCCTTTTTGACCGCCTGCCTTACGTCCGGTTTTCTTTCTTCCATTGTAAGAATTCGCAGGTTTCCCACCTTTTGGGTCGGTAGAAGGTGGAAGGGATGTGTTGGAACTGTCGTTATTGATGATGCTTTTCAGACGGGCATTATCATCCTTCAACAACTGATTTTCCTTCTTTAAAGCAAGATTTTCATTTTCAAGGGTATCGATTCGCTTATTAAGTGTATCAATTTTTTGTGCGGATTCTTTTTCTACAGTATCTAAACGCCCCATGATTTCCATGAGCTGTTGATACATTCCATTTTCATAATTGCTTTTTCTTCCCATGGGGCATCTCCTTCCGTTCGTTTCTGATAAACATAGTTTATCAGAAACAGACAAAAAAGAAAAATATGCCTAAAAAGAGATTCGTCAAAATGACGGTGTATTACTTTTTGTAAATCAACAGAATATGTGGAAAACCAGTCTCACCAAACATGAAAAAGTAGGCTGGAACAGATAGTTTGTAAAAAAGTTATCCACACAAAAACAAAGTGCATACAAATCTGTAAAATCATACGTTTTTGTGTGGATAAAACTTGTGAAAAAATTTTTAAATTTCTCTCTTTTGACTAGGACAAGGCTGAACTGTTGCTTCCAAAACGTAACAGGGCGCCTTCAGCGCCCTACTACTATC
>JAXJUX010000072.1:0-8215 GCA_036308845.1 Ruminococcus sp. | reverse complement strand
TTTCCGTAGAGCCTTCATCCGCACTTTCCAGAATAGACTGCCGAAGTCCTTCCTGCAGTTTTGCCGCCACCAGAAGTTTTAAGAGCAAATCTACCATTTCTTCCTGCCCGCTGATGATGATTGCCCGAATCATGACACGAGAAAGCAGTACCTGCTGATTTTCACCCAGAATTGCCTCCCGCATCTGCTCCAATACCTTCGGATTTTCTCTGCGGATTTCCAGCGCCAGAAAATGCACATACCCTCTGCACCAGTCATGTTCATACGTCAATAATTCTTCCGCGCTAAGCCCATAATAACACCAGTAAATCCAGCTTGCTAAAGATGTAATCAGATTGGACGCATGATACCCCACATCTTTGCTTCGATAACTTTTTCTCCACATGGATTTGGAAAACTGACCTTCCAACTGCATGCGAGACAATTCCATGATGTCCTCCAAACGTTCTTTTCCGACCAGAAATTTTACTGTCTTCTGCAGTTTTGGCGTCCAGAATTCCTCCAGTGTATGTACCTGTGTCGGCAGTTTGCCGTACATTTTTGTCAACGCATCCCATACCTCTGCAAATGCATCTCTTGCATAATAATTATTTGCCAAAGTCCATACTTTGTGTGCCAGACCACCGTCTAACAGACTTCTGCCTTTGGCTTTTTCTCCCAATTTTTTCCATTCTTCCTGAGGAAAATTCAGCTTCTTCCGCTCCATAAATCCACCTCTTTCTTACCATATCTCTTGCATTTGTGGTTATTTCTCGCTTCTATCGTATTTCTTTCCTTATCTTTCCATTCATGTTCCTACCACATGCGTCCTGCCAGGAAAACAAATTTCATAAAGGTAAAGACATCTTGTTCTTTGATCTGTATCTTAGTCTCCAAACCAGCCAATTCTTCTTCATTTTGAAATATACGAACAATTCCATCCCCAAAACACTGCAGTGCGTTCTCTATCGCTTTTCTTTCGTCTGCCTTTTTCTCAGAATAAATTCTACCAAAGCCCACCTTTCCGACCTGAGCCTGTTCTTCCAATTCTTCCTGTGTCAGAAACGGTATGATCTGCACGTCCGTTCCTTTATCATTGTATTTTTTCACTTCCATTTTCACAATTTCTGTGATCAATTCACGCACGGTCTGCACATTGTCAGGTATTTCATATGGAACATTATCTAATACAGGTCTGCGGCGGCCTGCGGATTTGATGCGAATGTATATTTTCATAGATCAGTACCTGCTTTCTTGTTTTCTTTATTTTATCAAATTTGGGGACGAATATCTATTAATATCCAAAAAATCCCCTAAAACAAGGCATTTTTAGCTATTTTTATTCCAATATCTTCCTTGCTATTTACTTTCCAGTATGTTATAGTTATGGATGATATGGTCATTTACTTTATGACATTAAAGCAATAAAGCCACTTCATCTTTTTTGTTGTAAAATAAATGATAATTGGAGGTTATTATGATACGTAAATGGAATATAACGATTCCGGAATTATCTGGTAAACAAAAACGAAGAGTCTATGTTTATCTGCCTTCATCATATAAAAAGGATCCCAACAAACGTTATCCTGTATTATATATGTTCGACGGTCACAATGTTTTTTTAGACTCCGATGCTACTTACGGCAAATCATGGGGCATGAAAGACTATATGGACAGAACAAGAACGCAGATGATTATTGCGGCTGTTGAATGTAATCACAGCCCGGACAACGGACGTCTCCGCGAATATTCTCCGTACGATTTCAATGATTTTTCCTTTGGTCCAGTCAAAGGCGAAGGCCGCAAGACGATGGACTGGATGGTTAACAAATTCAAACCGGAAATCGACAGACGATTCCGCACCATTCCGGACAGAGAATACACATATATTGCAGGCAGCTCTATGGGAGGCCTCATGAGCCTGTATGCTTTGATGAAATACAACCATGTTTTTTCCAAAGCTGCGGCACTCTCTCCATCTCTTTGGACCGCACCAAAGAAACTGGAGCAAATGATAAGAAACGCTCGTATCAACCCGGATACGACACTTTACATGGATTATGGTTCAGAAGAATTGGCTAATCACCCTGGACAGGCAGAGTATTTTGAAAAAATCACTTCTGCCCTGTTGAGAAAAGAAGTTCTGCTCAACAGCCGTATTGTACCAGGCGGTGATCACAGCGAAGCAAGCTGGGAGCGCCAGTTATCATTCTTTATGCATACATTGCTGTACCAACCATAAATTGAGGAGGAAAAATGGAAACACAATATTTTAAACAGTACAGTCCTAATCTGAACAGAGATATGGAAATGAAAGTTTATGGACACGCTGGTCGTCCTGTTCTTTTCATCCCATGTCAGGACGGAAGATTTTTTGACTTTGAAAACTTCAAAATGACAGATCACTGGGGACCATTCATCGAATCCGGTCAGGTTATGGTATTCTCCATCGACACACTGGACAAAGAAAGCTGGTCTGATAAAAACGGTGACAACTACTGGAAAGCACGCAACTATGAAAACTGGATTCGCTACATCACAGATGAAGTTGTTCCATTTATGAGACATATGGTAAATGAACGCAACGGCTGGACAGGCGAACCTGGTGTATTGGTATTCGGCTGCAGCCTTGGTGCTACACATGCAGTAAACCTGTATCTGCGTCGTCCCGATTTGTTTGACCGTCTGCTGGCTCTGAGTGGAATCTATACTTCCGAATACGGTTTCGGTTCTTACATGGACGAAGTAGTATACCAGAACTCTCCAGTTCACTATATGGCTAACATGCCTGCAGATCATCCATACATTGATCTGTATAACAGAAAAAAAGGCGTTATCTGCGTAGGACAGGGTCCATGGGAAATTCCAGACACAACACGCAGACTGCAGAGTATTTTCCAGGAAAAAGGTATCAACATCTGGGTTGATTACTGGGGATATGATTGTGCCCATGACTGGGATTGGTGGTACAAACAGGTAGCTTATTTCGTACCATATCTGCTGAATGATTAATTACGTGTTTTCATTATAGGATATACATATTTTATAAGAAACAATACAGTGCAAAAGAAATTATTAATGGAGGCAATGCACATGAAAAATTTTGTATTTATTTCACCTAACTTTCCTACAAACTACTGGATGTTCTGCCGTGAACTGAAAAACAACGGACTGAACGTTCTGGGTATCGGCGATCAGCCATACGACGAATTAAATCCAGATCTGAAAAACAGCTTGAATGAATACTACAAAGTAAGCAATCTGGAAAACAGCGAAGAAGTACATCGCGCTATCGCATTCTTTATTCATAAATACGGACGTATCGACTGGCTGGAATCCAACAACGAATACTGGCTGGAAAGAGATGCAAAACTGAGAACTGATTTCAACATTCAGAGTGGTTTCCAGGCATCCGATATTCCAAGAATCAAATATAAATCTCAGATGAAAGCATACTACGAAAAAGCTGGTATCCCAGTTGCTCGTTATCATCTGGTACAGGGTATGGAAGACTCCAAAGAATTCATCAATCTGGTTGGATACCCAGTTGTTGTAAAACCAGACAACGGTGTTGGTGCTTCTCATACATTCAAACTTTCCTGTGACGCTGACCTGGAACAGTTCTTCGCTGAAAAATGGGATGTTCAGTACATCATGGAAGAATTCATCAACGGTGAAGTTAACTCCTACGATGCAATCATCGATTCCAACGGAGATCCACTGTTTGAAACAGGTAACGTTACACCAAACTCCATCATGGATATCGTAAACAATGCTGACAACTCTATCTACTACATCCTGAAAGAGCTGCCAGAAGATACAAAAAGAATCGGACGTGCTACAGTTAAGAGCTTCGGCGTTAAAAACCGTTTCGTTCACTTCGAATTCTTCCGTCTGTTAGAAGATCACGAAGGTCTGGGCAAAAAAGGACAGATCATTGGTCTGGAAGTAAACATGCGTCCATGTGGTGGATTTACACCAGATATGATCAACTTCGCTCACAGCACAGACGTATACAAAATCTGGGCTGACATGATTGCATACGACAGCACACTGGTACCAGAAAGAGAACACAGATACTGTGCATTCGCTGGTCTGCGTGATGGCAAAAACTTCGTTATGAACCATGATGATATCATGACAAAATACGGAAAACAGATCAAAATGGTACAGCGTATTCCAGATGTATTAGCTGGTGCTATGGGGAACCAGATGTACGTTGGTACATTCGATACATGGGAAGAAATGAACGCATTCTACAATGACGTTTTAAGATGCTGGTAATTTCAAAATGATTTAGGGCAGTTCACATGAACTGCCCTTTTTATTTCTTAATCTAATTCGTACAACGCTCTGTATTTTTTCGTTAAATACGCAATATAATAATCCGGGTTAAATCCTTCCCCTGTAGTTTCTATCAATAATTCCTGCGTTGTTTTCGATTCCCCATATTTGTGAATATGTTCTTTCAAAAATTCCTGAATCGGTGCGAGATTTCCTTCTTCCAAATACGTTTCTACTGGCATCACAGATTCCATATAATGATATAACTGTGCCGCAATCGCACTTCCCAAAGCATAAGATGGGAAATAACCAAACATTCCACCAGCCCAGTGTATATCCTGCAAAATACCTTCCGCATCGGTAGATGGTGTGATTCCCAAATATTCTTCATATTTTTCATTCCAGATTTCTGGCAGCTTCATCACATCCACATCATTTTCAAAAATCATTTTTTCCAATTCATAACGAATCATAATATGGAATGGATAAGTAAGTTCATCAGCCGCTGTTCTTATTAATCCTGGCATAGAGTAGTTAATGGCACGATAAAAATCATCCGCGGTGATATCCTGCAGCTGTTCAGGGAAAAACTCCTGTACCTTCTCATACAATGGTTTCCAGAACGCTCTGCTTCTTCCCAGATTATTTTCATAGAAACGGGACTGGGATTCATGCATACCCATCGATGTTCCGCCACCAATTGGTGACAATGTAATTTCATCATCAATATCCATTTCATATAACGCATGTCCGCTTTCATGAATTACGGAGAATATCGCATCTTCCAATTTGTGTTCCTGATAATGATTCGTAATACGCACATCTTTGTTATGAAGATTTGTCGTAAATGGGTGTGCGCTTTCCGCCATAACACCACGATTAAAATCAAACCCCACATACTCAGCAATAAAATGGCTTAATTTTTTCTGTGTTTCCACATCATATGACTGGTGAAGGAAATCCTGAGAAATAAAATCTTTTTTCTGACGAATTTCCTGTACCAATGGCACCAATGCACTGCGAAGTTTTCCAAAGAAATCATCCAGAATCTCTGTAGTAAATCCTTCTTCATAATCATTTAACTGCACATCGTACAATTTCTGTCCTTCGCTTTTTTTATAACCGGCAAATTTTTTGATATATGTGATAATTTCATGCAGTACCGGTGCAAAAGATGCATAGTCGTTGTTTTCTTTTGCATTTTCCCAAACTGGTGATGCCTTCGCAATCAACATCTGAAAAGTCTGATATTCATCTGCCGGAATCAGTTCCAAATCTTCAAACTCTTTCTTCATACGTTTTACGATGGCTTTTTCGTATGTAGTCAGCTTTTCCTGTTCTTCTTCCCTGGAAAGTTGCTGAAGCAATTCTTTTACTTCATCATTAATAATTGTCTTGTAACTTTCACCAGATAAAATCCCCACAGCCTTCGATGTCTGAGCAACTGCTTCTTTAGGAGAAATCGTGCTATTGTCCCAGCTTAACAAAGTTAACGCCGTGCGATATGCATAGGCCTTGTCCAAATATGGCTGCAATTTTTCAAATACTGTACTCATATTTCAAAAACTCCTTATTGCTATTTCCTAATAATCATTAGTTTACCACAATTTTGGCAAAGGATAAATATAAAACGGAGCATATCGTTTTGATATGCTCCGTCTGTATTTCACTAAATATTTCAAAAATAATTATGCAAACAGTGGTTTCATAGCTGCTGCAAGTGCATCTTTCTGAGCCTGAGCTTCTGCAAGATCTTTACCTAATGTTGTAAAGTATGTTTTGATCTTAGGTTCTGTACCGGATGGGCGAACGATTGCCTGTGCACCACCTTCTAAGTCGTATACTAATACGTTAGCAGCTGGAAGACCTGTTTCTTCAGAGTTCTTGTAGTCTGTTACTTTTGTTACTTTGTATTCACCGATTGCTGTTGGTGGGTTCTGACGTAAATCAGCCATAATACCAGCCATTTTATCCATACCGGAAAGACCTGGGAATTCATAACTGTCAGTTTTGTTTAAGTAACGACCATATTCTGCATAGATTTCTTCCATTCTCTGTTTCAGGGAAGAACCGATGCTTCTATAGTATGCAGCCATTTCGCAAATCAGCATAGAACCGATAACAGCATCTTTGTCACGTACGTATGGTCCAGCCAGGTAGCCGTAGCTTTCTTCGAAACCGAAGATGAAACGGTCTACTTCGCCAGCAGCTTCCAACTGAGCAATCTGGTCACCAATCCATTTGAATCCTGTCAATACGTTGCGCATTTCTACGCCATAGTGTGCAGCGATAGCATCTGCAAGTGGTGTAGATACGAGAGATTTAACAGCAACTGGATTCTTTGGCATTGTTCCTTTTTCGATACGGCTTGAGCAGATGTAATCTAACAAAAGAGCACCAACTTCATTACCGGATACCAATTCATATGTTCCATCTGGGCATTTCATAGCGATACCAACACGGTCAGCATCTGGGTCAGTTGCCAACATCAAATCAGCACCTTCTTTTACTGCCAATTCCAGACCTAAACGCAAAGCTTCAAAAATTTCTGGGTTTGGATATGGACAAGTTGGGAAGTTTCCATCTGGATATTTCTGTTCTGGAACGATTGTGATATCATCGATACCGATATCATTCAAAATACGTGTTACAGGAACCAGACCGGAACCATTCAATGGTGAGTAAACCAGTTTCAGACCAGCTGTTTTGCACAGACCTGGACGAACGCTTCTTGCTTTGATAGCATCATAAAGAGCTTCTTTACAGTCATCGCCAACGTATTCAATCAGACCAGCAGCCATACCTTCTTCGAAGGACATCATCTTAGCGCCTGTCAAAATATCTGTTTTCTGGATTTCAGCGTATACAATATCAGCAGCTTCGTCTGTCATCTGACATCCGTCTGGACCGTATGCTTTGTATCCGTTGTATTTTGCTGGGTTATGAGAAGCTGTAACCATGATACCAGCGTTAGCTTCATAATAACGTGTAGCAAAGCTCAGTGCTGGAACTGGCATCAGAGCATCATAAATACGAACTTTAATTCCGTTTGCAGCCAGAACACAAGCAGCTGTTTTTGCAAAAACATCACTGTTAATACGGCTGTCGTAGCTAATTGCTACCAACTGGTTTCCGCCCTGTGTTTTTACCCAGTTCGCAAGACCCTGTGTAGCCTGACGTACTACGTAAATATTCATACGGTTGGAACCTGCTCCCAAAACACCGCGCAGACCTGCGGTACCGAATTTCAATGCTACTGCAAAGCGGTCTTTAATTTCTTCTTCATTGCCGGCAATGGATTCCAATTCAGTTTTTAAAGCCACGTCCTCTAAATCAGTTTCCAGCCAGCGTTTGTAATCATCCATGTACATTGTTGCTCACCTATCCTTTTTTCATTAATAAACTATCAGGTATTTCTCCTAAATATAATATAATCCATGAGGAAAACAATAGTCAAGTGCGTATTACTCAAACTGGCATTTTTAGCAAAAATCCCATAGTTCTATATGAAATCCGTATGATTTTGTGCTGATTTTTTATAATTTGGCATACTTTTAAAGCACTACACAATATTGCTATTTCATCCAATTTTTCCCAAAACAAAAGCATGCATAAAATATAAAAAATTATTTTACACATGCTTTCCTATTCCTCACTCTGTTCGTCCAAGCACTTCGTCGATCACTTCTTTTACGGTCCGAATCTTCTCCTCTTTCCAGGCATTCGCCCCACAGAAAATTAACCCATGTTCCACATCTCCTGTCACCGCACGAATCAGTGCACTTGTGATACAATACGGAGTTTCCTTCGGTTTGCACACAGAAATGCAATGGTAACATTTTTTCGGTGGAATCCGATGTTCTCCCACCTGTCGGATAAAAGGATTGGCAAGCGCTCTGCCCGGCATCCCCACCGGACTTTTGATAATCTGAATATCTTCTCTTTTGCAATT
>JAXJUX010000071.1:0-3277 GCA_036308845.1 Ruminococcus sp. | reverse complement strand
CTGTATTTGCCAATATGATTTTGGCAGACGAAATCAACCGAGCAACTCCGAGAACACAGGCCAGTTTGCTGGAATGTATGGAGGAACGCCAGGTTACGGTAGATGGTGTGACACGCAAACTGGAAGAGCCATTTTTTGTAATCGCTACACAGAACCCATTGGAAACTACCGGAACATTTCCACTGCCAGAAGCTCAGTTGGACCGTTTCTTTATGAAATTGTCTATGGGACTTCCAGATAAAAATGAAGAAATTGGTGTTATGAAACGTTTTCTTGCAGATCAGCCATATGAAAAACTGGAACCGGTTTGTTCAGGCAAAGACGTTCTGCAGGCGAGAGAAGAAGCAAAACAGGTGTATGTACATCCGGTATTGCTGCAGTATATGGCAGATTTGGTACATGCAACCCGTGATGATAAAGAGATTTTATCCGGTGTCAGCCCTCGTGGTACTCTGGCGCTGGTTCATGCAGCACAGGCATACGCATGGATTCAGGGAAGAGATTATCTGGTACCGGAAGATATTAAGACGGTAGCAGTTCCTGTGATGGCACATCGTCTGGTATTGACCAGAGGATATGGAAGTGCGCTGACCGGAGAAAAGAAAATCAAAGAAATTTTGGAACAGGTGACAGTGCCTACAGAAGAATGGGAGAGAAAATAAATGGCAATTATAGCAATTATTATAGTTGCTTTTCTGATGCGCTTTCTTCTGGATAAAATGTATAAAAAACTTTGGAAAAAAGGACTGGAAGCGGAAGTAAAATTCCAAAAAGAACCGTCCATGGAAGGTCAGGAAGCCTACCTGACGGAAACCATTTCCAACAAAAAATGGTTGTTTCTTCCGGTACTGCAGGTAGGATTTCAGCTTGATCGAAATCTGTTGTTCGCAGACGGTGAAAATGCCAGTGTATCGGACCAGAGTTACAAACGTGATATTTTCTCGGTAGGAAGTTATCAGAAAATCACAAGAACAATACCGTTTTTCTGCAGCAAACGTGGATATTACGAGTTGAAAAATGTGGAACTCGTAACGAGAGATTTGCTGCTTACAGGAAAACATTATGAAACATTACAGGCATGGGATCAGTTGTATGTATATCCACGCCTGATTGACGATGAACGGTTGGAAATTCCGTTTCAGAAAGTTATGGGTTCGGTACTTTCCAAGAGAAATCTGTATGAAGATCCGTTTGAGTTTCGTGGAATCCGTGAATATCAGCCAACAGACCCGATGAATAAAATCAACTGGAAAGCCTCCGCAAGATCCGATCAGTGGATGGTAAACTTGTATGGTTCAACATCTGCGCAGGAAGTTATCATACTTTTGGACGTGGAAGACGAGACGATTTGGAAATACGATGAAATTCATGAAGAAGGAATCCGTCTGGTGGCCTCCTTTGCATCCCGTTGTGTGGAAAATGGAATTCCTGTTGGGATTAAGACCAACGGACGGGATATTCTGACAAAAGAAGTCTTTCAGTTGGAAGTTGGCTCAGGAAAGCAGCAGATTCGTCTGTTGAACGAAGGGTTGAGCCGTCTGGATTTAAAACAGGCTCCGGAACCGATGGAACATATTTTGGAACAGGAGAGAGAAAATCTGGAAAGCACCCAGAAAACATACGTGATGATTTCCAAAAATCAGCGCATGACCTGTTATGAAGCATTTGTGGAACTGCTTCACCAGGGAACCAGTGGTATTTGGATCAGCACGTTATATAACGATATGGAACTGACACTTCCTGAAAATGGAAATCTGCCAGTGATTTACTGGGAGGTGGAAAAATGAAAAAATGGACACAGAATGTAGTGGAAGTTTGCAATGGATTTTTGATTTTTTCCGGCTTGTTTTGTACGATTGTCCGTCAATTGTATGAAAATGATATGGAAATTTTCTGCCGTTCCCTGCTTTTTATTCCATTGATGCTGTTGGTATCATTGGGAGCCCATAAGGCAAAACATTTCTGGCAATACGCGATTGCAAGTGCGGCTGCCATTTTATTGGCATATGTAGGCGCAGGTAACTTGTTGGAACGAGTATTTCTGTTAGTATTTACCGTTTTTATGGTATTATCTTATTTTGTTGCCCGTGCAAAAGACCGAGATTGCTGGCTGGAAAAACCAGAATTTGCGTTTTTAGCATTGTTTTTGGGAATGTATTTCATGGCTAGACGAGCAGACAGTGAATTCTTACGTCTCTACGCTTGTTATGGTGCCGGAATTTATTATTTGTTAATCAGTTATTATACAAATACGATTGAGATGTATCAGTTCGTACAGACCCATGCAAATCTGGAACGCTTCCCGGAAAAACGATTGCTGAAAAGTAATCGACGCATGATGTGGATGCAGACAGGGATCGTAGTGGCAGGCATGTTTGTCGCCCCATTCGTTGGGATTGATCAGATTGTATATGGCATTGGGCGCGTTTTGAGAAATATTTTGGCATTTTTGCTGAGTGGATTTGAGAATGAACCAATGCCGGAAATCGTACAGGAAGCAGAACAGCAATCTGAAATGATGCTGCCGGGGGAAGCGAGAGAGATTTCCAAATGGATGGAAATTTTAATTAAAGTTCTGGATATCATTGCATGGATTTTGGTGATTGCATTTATTGCATATCTGCTTTATCGTGTGGCGAAGAAATTGTATGCGATGTATTTGGACTTTGGTGCGCACACCGAAGAAAATGGTGATAAAGTGGAACGTATTTTGGTGGTATCATCAAAAGAAAGCAAAATGGATGTGGAAAAGACGAAAAAAGAAAATCTTTTCTGGGACAGATCACCAAATGCCCGTATACGAAAATTCTATAAAAAGCGAGTACAAAAAGATATAAAAGAACCAATCAATCCGGCATGGACACCACGGGAAATCGAGCAGTCGGTGCAAATGTCGGAGAATGAAAAGGAAATTCTGCATCAATACTATGAGAAAGCTCGTTATGGCAAGGAAAGCTGTACGAAAGAGGAGATGCAGGAAATATTGAATATTCGATAAGTATAAAGGAGTTGAGAAACAGATGAAAACATCTGATTTTTACTATGATTTACCTGAGGAATTGATTGCTCAGGACCCATTGGAAGACCGTTCTTCCTCACGATTACTGCACTTAAATCCAGTATCCGGTGAGATTGAACATACAGATTTTAAACACATTGTTGATTTCTTAAAAGAAGGAGATTGTCTGGTTATCAATGACACAAAGGTTATTCCAGCCAGATTGTATGGACACAAAAAAGAAACAGGTGCCGTTATTGAAATCCTTCTTTTGAAACG
>JAXJUX010000070.1:0-6341 GCA_036308845.1 Ruminococcus sp. | reverse complement strand
GGTGTAGGCTGCTACAGAAATTGCGCCGAGACTATTGAGTGCAGATTGCAAAATCATAGATCCGATAGCAATGATAGACATTTGAAACCCCATTGGGAGCCCAAATACCAAATGTTCTTTCCATTCGTTTCCTACCGTTTGAAAATGACGCTTTTCCAATCGGAGCTACGGTATATGTTTTTTGATATGAAACAAACAACAAAGTGCCGCTATGGATTGGGCGATAATGGTAGCCCATGCGGCCCCTGCCACTCCCATGTGAAAGATACAGACAAAAATCAAATCTAATACAATGTTAATAAAACATGCAGTGATTAGAAAATACAGAGGTCTCTTACTGTCGCCCAATGCGCGGATCATACTGGAAAACATATTAAAAAATACAGGTGCAAAAATCCCGAAAAAATTGATTTGCAAATAAATGTAGGCGTCTTGGATAATGTCGTCTGGCGTTTTTAAAGCCTGCAAAATTGTACTTGCCAGCAACATTGCCGTGATGGTCATAAATATTACAACGGCGATGCTCAAGAGAATACTGGCAGCGAAACTGTTTTTAACACCTTCCTCGTCTTCTGCACCAAAACGCTGAGAAGTAATAATTGCCAATCCCTGCGTAAATCCATTTACAAATCCTAAAACTAAAAATGTGATACTTCCGGTACAGCCAACTGCCGCTAATGCGTGTACGCCTAATGCTCTGCCGACGATAATGGTATCAACAATACTGTAAAGTTGCTGGAACATATTTCCGAAGATTACAGGTATTGCAAATAGGAGCAGTAGTTTTGCTGGATTTCCTGATGTCATGCTTTTCGTCATAATCATACTCCCTGTTTTAATTTAAAATCTGCTCTATCCTATCATTTCTTACGTGAGAGGTCAAGAAAAGAAAATGACGTTTTAATCAAAGAAATCTGGTTGTCCCTATCCTCTTAATATAGTAAAATATAGCCATGGATTTTGTTCTTGAAAAAGACATTACAATGTCAAAGAAAGGAATGGAGAAAACGATGAAAAGATGGGGAAGAGCAATTTATCAGCCATGTCTTCCATTGGGTAAAAACGGAAGCAGAGTGACTGGCTGTGCTGAACATATTCAGTTAGCAAGAGAAGCGGCAACAGAATGTATGGTTTTATTGAAAAATGAAGAAAATATCCTGCCATTTGCACCTTCTGTACGTCTTGCTTTGTTTGGAAAAGCGAGTGTTGATTACGTAAAAGGCGGTGGCGGAAGTGGTGATGTTACCGTTGCTTATACACGCAGTCTGCAGGATGGATTGGAAATAAAAGAAAAAGAAGGAAAAGTGCAGATTTTATCTTCTTTGAGCGAATTTTATCGAAAAAATGTCAAAGAACAGTATGACAAAGGCGTAGAACCAGGGCTGACAACAGAGCCGGAAGTTCCAGAAGAACTTGTAAAAGAAGCGAAAGCATGGGCTGACATTGCGGTTATTTCCATTTGCCGTTTTTCTGGTGAAGGTTGGGACCGAAAAGGAATTCCGGGAGACGGAGATTTTTATTTGACAAAAGAAGAACAGCAGATGGTAGATACCGTTACTGCAAACTTTGAAAATGCAGTAGTTGTTTTGAATGTAGGTGGTATGGTAGATACTTCCTGGTTCAAGAATCATCCGGCAATCAAAGGGGTACTCCTTGCATGGCAGGGTGGTATGGAAGGCGGTTTGGCAGCAGCAGATTTGTTGTGTGGAGATGCAAATCCATCTGCAAAACTGACAGATACCTTTGCTGGAAGTTTTGATGATTATCCATCTTCTGCAAATTTCAACGAATCCGAAGATTATGTGGATTATACAGAAGATATTTATGTAGGATACCGCTATTTTGAAACAATTCCAGGTGCTGCAGAAAAAGTAAATTATCCATTTGGTTTTGGACTTTCTTATACAACATTTGATATTGAACCAATTTCTGCGACTGAATTTGAAGGTAAGATTCAGGTAAATGTACTTGTTACGAATACTGGAAAATACGCTGGAAAAGAAGTTGTACAGTTATATTACAGTGCGCCTCAGGGAGAACTGGGAAAACCGGAAAAAGAATTGGGGGCATATCAGAAAACCCGTATGCTTCAGCCTGGGGAATCTCAGAGACTTTGTCTGGAATTGTCTGTGGCAGATATGGCGTCTTACGATGATCTTGGAAAAATAGCGAAATCTGCATATGTACTGGAAAATGGAAATTACCGTTTTATGGTGGGAAATTCTGTTCGTAATGTGCAGGTATTAGAAGATACGTACGAATTGAAAGATGATGTGATCGTACAGCAGCTTTCTGAAAAATGCCCTCCGCTTGCATTGAAAAAACGTATGTTGGCAGATGGTTCTTATGAAAAACTGGAAAAAAGAGAAAATTATCATCCGAAGAATGTTCTGGAACCACAGGATATCAGTGAAATGGAGGGTATCGAACCGCCAGTAAGGGCAGTTGATTATAGACTTCGTGACAGAGATGCAGTCAGTCGAAAAGCATATTATCTGGAAGATGTTGCAGACGGAAAAGTTGATTTGGATACCTTTATGGGACAGCTGTCAGATCGAGATTTGGCAGAATTGCTTGCCGGACAGCCAAATACAGGGGTGGCAAATACCTATGGTATGGGAAATCTTCCGGAATATGGTGTTCCAAATATCATGACAGCAGATGGACCGGCGGGGCTTCGTATTGAACCACAGTGCGGCATTTGCGCAACTGCATTCCCATGTGCTACGATGGTTGCCTGCAGTTGGAATCCGGAATTGGCAGAAAAAATTGGTGCTGCAGCAGCTTTGGAAGTAAAAGAAAACAATATTGGTATCTGGCTGACTCCGGCTATGAATATTCACAGAAGTCCTCTTTGCGGAAGAAACTTTGAATATTATTCAGAAGATCCATTGGTAACAGGAAAAACAGGTGCAGCTATGATTCGTGGTATTCAGTCAAGAAGAATTGGCGCATCTATGAAACATTTCTGTGCAAACAACAAAGAAGTTAACCGAAAAGGCAGTGATTCCCGTATGTCTGAAAGAGCATTGCGAGAAATCTACTTGAAAGGTTTTGAAATTGCGGTAAAAGAGGCGCAGCCATGGACGATCATGAGTTCTTACAATCTTGTGAACGGATGTAAAGCAGCTTCCAACAAAGAACTCCTCACAGATATTTTGCGTGATGAATGGGGCTTTGAAGGGCTTGTTACAACAGACTGGTGGAACTATGGCGAACACTATATGGAAGCAAAAGCCGGCGGCGACATTAAGATGGGATGTGGATATCCAGATCGCCTGATGGAAGCGATGGAAAAAGGTGTGCTGACCAGAGAAGAATTGTATACTTGTGCAAAACGGATTTTGGAAATGATTCTGAAACAGGATTAAGATCGAAAACAGCTTGTTTAAAAATAAAAAAGGCGTATGACTTTTTGCAAAGTCATACGCCAAATTCGCTTTTTAAATGCGCACCGCACTTCGAACTCTCCTCCCAGACGTTACTCCTACAGTTAACTCGGCCCAGGCACCCTCACGGCACCCGAGAGGTTCTGCTTAGTGCTGCTCCATTCCTGACCTGACACGGTTCACAGATTCCCGTCGCGTAAGACCCAGACGTCAACGCCACTTATAGAAGGCAGCTCCACAAGAAAGAGCCCTCAGATTGGTATCACCCCTGCTGTAGCGGATTGCAGGTACAGGGCACCGCTATCTCCCCGGCTGCGCAGAGTCAAGTATAACTGGTTTTGCCGGCAATGTCAACTGGAAAAATTGATGGTTTTCTAAAAAAAGAATGAACGGGGTGAAAAAATTAGTCAAATATTACATAGGAAGGAGAGAATCTTCTATGTGCAAGGTTTCATTTTTCCTTGTTACATAAACGAAAATAGGATATAATATTAGCATGTTATTTTGTTCGGATTTACAAAAAAATAGAAAGGCGGACTTGAAGCTATGATTAAAAGAGTAGGTTTATTAACAAGTGGTGGTGACTGTCAGGCACTGAATGCTACTATGCGAGGTGTAGTAAAAGGTTTGGCAAGCAATCTGGAAGAACTGGAAGTATACGGATTTATGAATGGTTATAAGGGCTTGATTTATGGAGATTACCGTTTATTGACTTCCAAAGATTTATCAGGTATCCTCACAAGAGGTGGTACAATCTTAGGAACATCCCGTCAGCCATTCAAACTGATGCGTACACCAGATGAAAAAGGTTTGGATAAAGTAGAAGCTATGAAACAGAATTATCACAAACTGCGTCTGGACTGTCTGGTAATTCTGGGTGGTAACGGAACACAGAAAACAGCAAACCTGTTAAGAGAAGAAGGATTGAATATTATCCATCTGCCAAAAACAATCGATAATGACATCTGGGGAACAGATATGACATTCGGTTTCTACAGTGCTATTAATATTGCAACAGATGCCATCGACTGCATCCATACAACAGCTTCCTCTCATAACCGTGTATTTATCGTAGAAGTTATGGGACATAAAGTTGGCTGGCTGACACTGTACGCTGGTATCGCTGGTGGAGCAGACGTTATTTTGATCCCAGAAATTCCATATGATATTGATAAAGTAGTAGAAGCTATTGAAAAGAGAAAGAAACGTGGAAGCGGATTTACAATTCTTGCAGTAGCAGAAGGTGCTATTTCCAAGGAAGATGCAGCGCTGTCTAAGAAAGACCTGAAGAAAAAACAGGAAGAAGACAAGAAAATGTATCCATCTGTAGCTTACAAAGTTGCAAAAGAAATCGAAGAACGTACTGGCGTAGAAATCCGTGTAACTGTACCTGGACATACACAGCGTGGTGGAAGCCCATGTCCATATGACCGTATCCTTTCTACACGTCTTGGTTCTGCAGCAGCAAAATTAATTCTGAATGATGACTATGGATACATGGTTGGTATCGTAAATGGAAAAACCAAAAAAGTACCTTTGGGAGAATGTGCAGGCAAACTGAAAGTGGTTACACCTGATGCACAGGAAATCAAAGAAGCAAAACGTATCGGAATCAGCTTTGGTGACTAATAGGAAACAGCACGGAATCTCGCTTTTGCGAGATTCCGTATTAATTACGATCCTACGGGCTGATAGACATAAATAAGCATTAAAGGAGAGATTTTATGGGCTACACAGCTCTGTATCGTAAATTTCGCCCTTCTACATTTGAAGATGTAAAAGGACAAGATCATATAGTAACAACGTTAAAAAATCAGATTCAGGCAGAACGAATCGGGCATGCATTTTTATTTTGCGGAACCCGAGGAACAGGGAAAACGTCTGTGGCAAAGATTCTAGCCAGAGCCGTGAACTGCGAACATCCTGTCAATGGAAGCCCTTGCAATGAATGTGCCGTATGCAAGGGTATTCTTTCGGGAACATCCATGAATGTGATTGAAATCGATGCGGCTTCTAACAACGGTGTGGATAACATCCGAGAAATAAGAGAAGAAGTTGCATATCGCCCGACACAGGGAAAATACAAAGTTTATATTATCGATGAAGTGCATATGCTTTCTACGGGAGCATTTAACGCACTGCTCAAAACATTGGAAGAACCACCTTCTTATGTTATTTTCATTTTGGCAACAACAGAGGCACATAAGATTCCGGTGACGATCTTATCCCGTTGCCAAAGATACGATTTTCATCGAATTTCCATTGATACCGTTGCGGACAGATTACAGGAATTGATGGAAAAAGAACAGATTGAGGTAGAACCAAAGGCTCTTCGTTACGTTGCCAAATGCGGAGACGGTTCTATGCGAGATGCACTTAGTTTATTGGATCAGTGTATTGCTTTTTATCTGGGACAGAAACTAACTTATGACAAAGTGCTGGAAGTATTGGGTACGGTAGACAATGATGTATTCAGCAATCTGCTTCGAAAAGTGCTTGTTGGTGATGTGACCGGATGCATTTATATATTAGAAGAATTATTGACCAGCGGAAAAGAGTTAACACAGTTTGTTACCGATTTCACCTGGTATTTGAGAAATTTATTATTGGTAAAAACATCGGATGATGCAGAAGATGTACTGGATGTATCTTCTGAAAATCTTCTTGCATTAAAAGAAGAAAGTCAAATGGTTGACGCTGACACACTTATGCGTTATATTAGGGTGTTGTCGGAATTATCCAATCAGCTGCGCTATGCAACGCAGAAAAGAGTATTGGTAGAGATTGGACTGATCAAACTTTGCAGACCGGCGATGGAGACAAATCTGGATTCGCTGTTTGACAGAATTCGTATTCTGGAAGAAAAGATGGAACAGGGCATTATGGTTGCTCCGCAGAATGTGAATGCAAATAGTTACACAGCGGGAAAAAGTTCCCTGGCAGAACCAGTAG
>JAXJUX010000069.1:0-1869 GCA_036308845.1 Ruminococcus sp. | reverse complement strand
TGAACGCCTTTGCTCATATGTATAGTTTATACAATAGATGGGAGATTTTGTCAATCTGTTTTTTTAAGTAAAAATGTCAAATCTAAAATCAGAATAAAAAAATGCTAAAAAATAGCAAAAGAAAAAATTAAAAAAAAGTGTTGACAAATCATTTTTAAGGGTGTATAGTCCAATGCATGAAAGGCAAAGGCGTCTTTGAGAGTTGAATCTCATTGGCGCCTTTGTCTTTTTTTGTTTCTTTCGTTTCAGATGAAACAATGCTCCGCCTTCGGGCGGAGCACCCTCTCCCTTACTTGGGGAGAATGATTTCTCATTAAATAAAAGAGGAGTGATTATTATGAAAAATGTATCTGAGTATTTTGGATGTCTGGTTTTTGATGACAGAGTAATGAAAGCTAATTTATCTGCAAAAGTTTACCATTCATTAAAGAAAACAATTGATGAAGGTGCAAAACTTGATATCAGCGTAGCCAATGCAGTAGCAACAGCTATGAAAGACTGGGCAATTGCAAATGGAGCTACCCATTACACCCATTGGTTCCAACCACTGACCGGTATTACCGCTGAAAAACATGACAGTTTTATTTCTCCATCTCCAGACGGCGGAGTCATCATGGAGTTTTCCGGAAAAGAACTGATCAAAGGAGAACCAGATGCTTCCTCATTCCCATCCGGTGGATTGAGAGCTACATTTGAAGCAAGAGGATACACAGCATGGGACCCAACCTCTTATGCATTTATCAAAGGAAAAACATTATGTATTCCAACAGCATTTTGTTCCTACGGCGGAGAAGCATTAGATAAGAAGACACCACTTCTTCGTTCCATGGAAGCATTGAACAAACAAGCACTTCGTATTTTACGTCTGTTCGGAAATGATAGTGTGAAATGTGTTCGTACATCCGTAGGTCCTGAACAGGAATACTTCCTTATTACTAAGGAAATGTATGAACAAAGAAAAGATTTGAAATTTACAGGACGTACACTGTTTGGTGCAAAACCTCCAAAAGGACAGGAAATGGATGATCATTACTTTGGTGTGATCAAACCAAGAGTAGCAGCTTATATGGAAGAATTAAATGAAGAACTGTGGAAACTTGGAATCCTGGCTAAGACAGAACATAATGAAGTAGCACCAGCACAGCACGAACTGGCTCCTATTTATACAACTACGAATATAGCTACCGACCACAACCAGCTTACAATGGAAATTATGCAGAAAGTTGCTGCAAAACATGGTCTTGTGTGCTTATTGCACGAAAAACCATTTGCCGGCGTAAACGGAAGTGGAAAACATAATAACTGGTCAATTGCAACGGACACAGGTGTGAATTTACTTTCTCCTGGCGAAACACCTTACGAAAATGCGCAGTTCTTACTTTTCCTGTGTGCAGTAATCAAAGCGGTAGATGATTACCAGGATTTGCTGCGTATTTCCGTTGCAACAGCCGGAAATGACCATCGTCTTGGTGCAAATGAAGCACCTCCGGCAGTCGTATCCATGTTCCTCGGTGATGAACTGAACGCAGTTTTGGAAGCAATCGAAACAGATACTCCATATGCAGGAACAGAAAAAACACAAATGAAACTTGGGGTTAATGTTCTTCCTAAGTTTAACAGAGATACGACAGACCGTAACCGTACATCACCATTCGCATTTACAGGAAATAAATTTGAATTCCGTATGCTTGGTTCATCTAACAGTATTGCATGTGCAAATATTATGCTCAACAGTGCAGTTGCTGAGAGTCTTAAGATTTATGCAGACAGATTGGAACAGGCTGAAGATTTTGAAACAGCCCTTCATGCAATGATTAAGAAGACAATCAAGGATCATAAGCATATTATATTTAACGGCAACGGCTATGA
>JAXJUX010000068.1:0-1772 GCA_036308845.1 Ruminococcus sp. | reverse complement strand
GAGCTGGTCCATGGTTAGGACCCTTCTTTACAACACACATGTGTTCAACTTCGTGTGAATAAATCATGATCTTTACGTTTTTATTAGTAATAAAAAATTGTTCGTAACCACAATGAAATATGTGATTGCACATTTCAGCCACAAAGTTAAGAGTTTTATTCTTTTTTGCAACTTGTAAGCACTTACTTTTTTAAAAAGTTTTTTCTTTTCTATGAAAGGTGTATCTTTGCCAATAGAATTAGACGTTTTTTAAAGGACCGCCGTCTTTTTTTAAAAGGCGGTCGTCTTTTGAGTAAAACGCGGTCATCTTTTTAAAAAAGACGGTGGTGTATTTATGGAAACAATTAAGATAGCAGACGAAGCACTCCGCATGGGGGCAGAAGAGGGAATGGACGGATTCCTTCAAGTGTTTATTGACAAGTATCTGGAAGTAATCGGTGGAGTAATCAATGCGGAAACGATGCCGTTGTTGAACGGTCATCAGCATACTTTGTTAGGATATCATATTCTTCGGGAAGAATTGAACGTAGGCGGTTTCGTCCAGTTGATTCAGAATGGATATGGTCCTTATATCTTTGATAATCCTTTTGCCAAGGCTATGCGATTGTTTGGCTTGAAGGATTTCTCGAAACTGATTTATTCGGCCAAGAAGATTTACGATGAGAACAAGGCGGATCTGGAAAAGGAACGCGATGATGATGAATTCATGGCGATGTACGAACAGTACGAAGTTTTCGATGATTTGGAAGAAGAATTTATGGATATGGAAGAATTCGTAACGGCCAAATTGGCGGAATATGTGGATGAGCATTTGGAGTATTTTGCGGAAATCATATAAGAAAAAGGGGCTTTTCACAAGCCCCTTTCCTTTTATTTGATAAACCATTTCTTGAAATATGCTACAGACAATACGCATAATCCTGCCGCTAGGCAGATGCCGGAAAACAAGAGTCCGTATCCGTTGACAAATGCTACCGGTGCAAAAGTAATCAGTGAAATCTCTACCGGAGCAATGAACAGATAGGCGAGGGCATAACTGTCCAAGCATCGGCTTTTCATCTTCGGGTCGACCACTCTCAGAAGGGCAATACCCATAGCCATGGTTCCAGTGAACCACCCCCAAGTGAAGAGGGCCTTTTCAAACCAACATTCTTTCATCAACTTTCTGGCCATGACAAAAACATATATTAAGGTCACAGCAAGACCGGAAAGCAAAAGAATAGCGAGAGGAACAATGTATTCTATCACGACAGAAACCTTGATGGATGCAATGCCGAATGCTACCAGATAGTCGGTCATGGAACCGCTGATATGTCCTACAGTTTGTGGGCAGATAGATTCACTGGTACGGGTTTTGTCGAGCACTTTTTTGAAAAGACTACCGAACACAAATGCGCAACTGAATACCGGCAATTCAAATCCTGGCATGAAATGTGCTGCCAATTTGCTGATACCATACCCACCCAATGCTATGGCGCATATAATAGCCAAATTGAATGTCAAGGAATCGATAGAGATAGATGAGCAAGTGCTTTCCCCCATACTTTCCCGTTTTTCTTGTGGAAGAAGTCCGGTGCGTAGTTCACTTGGCAAATCTTTGTAGTCAGCCAAATAAGTGGTATGCTTGTTCTTTGCTCCCCATTTCACGAAAATAAGTCCAAGAATGACCGAAGCGACAATGCCAAAGGTGGCGGCAGTCATGGCTAAAGTCAAGATTTCATCGTGTCCCAATTGACCGAATGCTTGCCCGATAGCGGCTGCTGTTCCATGTC